>JAFZNQ010000129.1 GCA_017552965.1 Abditibacteriota bacterium
GTGCAGAACAGGTCCACGTATCTGTCCCGGGTGACGGGGCTGACGGTATGGGCGGGGAGTATCCAGTTGTATTCCTCGCAGATGAGCCATATCAGGTCCTGCAGGGCGTCGAGGTATTCCTTGTCGTCCGGAAACAGCAGGGAGAGTATGGCCGCCTTTGCCAAAAAGGCCCGGCGCTGAAAATAGGGGCCTTCCATGGCGTTGCGGTTGCCGGTCTCGTAGAAATAGCGGCGCTGGGTATAGGTGACGGGGGCAGGTCCGGCGAGCTTGAATGTCTCGTATTCTGTCTTGGTTTGGCCGATCCATTCGCCGTAGGCTGGATCCCGGGCTATCTCTGCCCAGAATTCCGGCCGGCGGAACTTGTCGTATAGCATAACAACCACCTGAGATGATGAAGATTCTACTTCAATTATAGCACGGCAGGAAGGCAAAACACAAACGGCGGCAGGCTCCGCGGGCCTGTTGTCACCGGTCCCTCTCTCTGCTATAATAAGATGGGACAGCCGCCGGAGAATGGCGGCTCAGGAGGTGAATTATGCGTGTTGCGATAGTGTGTCTGCTGCTTGTGCTGTGGGCCCCGCTGGCGGCGGAGCCGCTGGACGCCGTGGTGGAGGAGCTGTATGACGGCGGAGCGCAGGTGACCTGCCCGTCGGGGCTGGTCTATTCGGTCACAGGCTACGACAGCGTCACCCGGAACAGAGTGCGCTGGGAAGGTGACCTGACAGCCGGCCATCTGAGAGGTATGCCGGAGGGGGGCTTCAACCGCCTGACCATAGAATACTCGTCGGACAGAGATCTCCGGATGAACATAGTGTATATGGAGGAGGATTCTCCCGTCCGGGGTGAATACTATCTGGCAAAGAACGACAGGAGCTTTTCCTTCCTGACCGAGGGCTGGAGCGCGGGCAGGCTGTCGTCGCGGATACTGTCCGTCACCCTGAGGCCGCTATCCGGGGAAGCCTCCGCTGTGATCCGGGGCTTCACTCCTTCCGTGGCTCCGGCAGCCGATACGGACACCTGCTACCTGGAAAACAAATATCTGCGGGCGGGCATCCGGCTCCTGTGGGGCGGCGGGGTGAACCTGCTGGAGGACAAGCGCTGTCCCGTGGAGGGACTCGGCAACCTGATCAATATGGCGGACACGGGCCGGCTGATACAGCAGTCCTACTATATGGACAGCGCGGGCCCGGATTTCAAGGCAGGCACCTCCTTCGGACAGCAGTGGTGCTACAACCCGGTGCAGGGGGGAGACCAATTCGGCAACCACAGCCGGCTCATAGATTTTGAAAAGCGGGGGGACTCCCTTTACGTGAAAGCCCAGCCTCTGGACTGGGCCCTGGACGGCTTTGTCACTCCTTCCTACGTGGAAAACGTCTATACCCTCAGAGACCGGGCCCTGGTGGTGGACAACACCTTTACGGACTTTTCGGGCATGGAGCAGTCGGTCCACAGCCAGGAGGTGCCAGCCTTTTATACGGTGAGCTATCTGGGCAGATTCGTGTATTACGGCGGCAGCCGCCCCTGGACCGGGGACGCCGTGACGGAACGGGAGTCGCTGCCCTTCTGGGGCGGAGACTATCCCGCCGAGTGCAAGTTTGGCTTTGACCCGTCGAACACGGAGCGCTGGAGTGCCTGGATGTGTCCCGACAAGGACTACGGCATAGGCCTCTTTACTCCCGGGGCCGACAGCCTGATAGCCGGCAGGCACGCTTGGAACGGCTCCAAAGACCCGCTGGACGGCGCTACCAACTACACGGCGCCTCTCATCACCGCCGCCATCAAAAGCGGCAAGCCTCTCAAATACCGCTACGTCATCACTACAGGCGGCATCGGCGAGATCAGGGGCCTGTTTGCAAAATACAGAGGTCAGGGCGCCGGCTTTGCCGGCTATCGCTGAAGCCCCGGAGTGTATTTTTGAGGCTCTCCGGAGTGCAATTTTGGCCCGAAATGTGGTATAATATTAATGTGAAAATATTGTAGGACGCCTTCTTTGGGCGTGTGCAAGGAGTATAATATGTCTATCTACAAACCCCATCTGTTTACCTCCGAATCCGTGACGGAGGGACACCCCGACAAAATGGCGGATCAGATATCCGACGCCATTCTGGACGAATTCATCAGGATCGATCCCTATGCCCGCGTGGCCTGCGAGACCATGGTGTCTACCGGCAACGTGTTTCTGGCCGGAGAGATCACCATCAAGGACGGCTACGTGGACATTCCCGGAGTAGTCAGAAACGTGATCAAGGATATAGGTTACGATTCCCGGGAGGCCTATTTTGACTACAAGACCTGCTCGGTCATGACCTCCATAGACGAGCAGTCCCCCGATATAGCCCAGGGCGTGGACACCGACGGAGCCGGCGACCAGGGCATGATGTTCGGCTACGCCACCAACGAGACTCCCGAGCTGATGCCTATGCCCATCATGACCGCCCACAAGCTGGCCTGGCGGCTGGCAGAGGTGCGCAAAAGCGGAGAGCTGGACTACAAGCTCTTCCCCGACGGCAAGACCCAAGTGACCTGCGAGTATGACGGAAACAGGGTGGCGGCCATAGACAAGATAGTCGTGTCCGCCCAGCATCAGCTCTATATGGATCAGGCGCTGCTCCGAAAGGACATCATAGAGCGCGTGATCCGTCCCGTGGTCCCCGAGGACCTGTTTGACTATTCACGGGCCGACGAGAATATCTTTGTGAACCCCACCGGCGCCTTCAACATAGGCGGCCCCCACGGCGATACCGGGCTTACGGGCCGCAAGATCATCGTGGACACCTACGGCGGCGCTGCCCGCCACGGCGGCGGAGCCTTTTCCGGCAAGGACCCCACCCAGGTGGACCGCTCCGCAGCCTACATGATGCGCTACGTGGCCAAGAACATCGTGGCCGCCGGTCTGGCGGACAGATGCGAGGTGGAGGTGGGCTATGCCATAGGCGAAGCCCGGCCCATGGGCATCAACGTGGAGACCTTTGGCACCGGCAGGATCGACAACGCCCGCATAGCCGATATCATAGGCAAGGTCTTTGACCTGACCCCCAGAGGTATCATCGAATCTCTGGACCTGCGTCGCCCTATCTACAGAAAGACCGCAGCCTACGGCCATTTCGGCCGGGAAGACAGCGACTTTACCTGGGAAAAGACAGACAAGGCCGAAGAGATCAGGGCCCTGGCAGAATAGGAGAAGAGCCATGCCTCATATTTCCGTGACCATGCATCCCGGCAGAACGCCGGAGCAGAAGGCCGCCCTGGCCAAGGCTCTGAAGAGAGCTCTCGTGGACTCTCTGGGCTGCCCGGAGGGTGTGGTGTCCGTCTCGGTGGCGGAGGTGCAGCCCGACAAGTGGCAGGAGCACCTGAAGACCTTTCCCGAAGAGAGCGTGCTCATCAAGCCGGACAAGAAAAAAGACTGACTTTTGACAAGACACTGTTTCCCCGCGGGGGCAGTGTCTTGCTTTGTATTATGACAAGCGAGGAGACGGTATGGACAAGTTTTTCAAACTGACGGAGAGAAACACCTCGGTGCAGACCGAGTTTCGGGCGGCGCTGGTGACCTTTTTTGCCATGGTGTATATCCTGGTGGTCAACGCGGGCATGTTTTCCAACCCTTTGGGAGACGGCTCCAGCCCCCTGGGCGTGACCTTTGGCGGGATGTACGTGGCCACGGCTCTGGGCGCCATCATCGGATCTCTGTTAATGGGGATCCTGGCCAACCTGCCGGTGGCCCTGGCCAGCGGCATGGGGCTCAACGCCTTTTTCGTGTATACCATCTGCGTGGGCATGGGCTTCAGCTACGCCAACGCGCTGGTGTTCATACTGATAGACGGCCTGCTCTTTATCATCCTTTCGGCCACCGGAGTGAGAAGGGCCATATTTGAGTGTATCCCCGACTGCATCCGCAGGTCCATCGTGGTGGGCATCGGCCTTATGCTGGCCCTGCTGGGCTTCAAGAACGGCGGGCTCATCGTGATCAGCGACGCCACCGGCATCGCCAAGGGCTCCTTCAACGTCTTATCCGGCAGCTGGGCAGCCATCATGCCCCTGCTGGTGTGCCTCCTGTCGGTGTTTGTAGTGGCCATACTGGACAAGAGGAAGGTGAGAGGCTCCGTGTTCCTGGGCATGTTCTTCGGCACGGTCCTCTATTATCTGCTGGGCCTGACGGTGAAGGGCTTTGACGGCTACTCCGTCTTTGCCTACGCCCAGAGTCCCATGGAAGCCTTCAGCGATTTTGTCCGGCTCAATCTGGGGGCAGTGCTCGCGCATGGCTTTGACTTCAGCGGCTACGTGGCCTCCCACGGGACAGCCAGCTTTGTCCTCAATTTTATCTGCACCGTGTTCGTGTTCCTGATGCTGGATATGTTTGACACAGTGGGGACCTTGTATGCCACCTGCCGGACCTCCGGCCTCACCGACAGCGAGGGCAGGATAGAAAATATGGACCTGGCCCTGATGTCCGACGCTCTGGCCACCACCGCCGGCGCCCTGTTCGGCACCAACACAGTGACAGCCTACGCCGAATCCGTCACCGGAGTGGGGGCGGGAGGCCGCACGGGACTCACCTCTGTCTTTGTGGCCCTCCTCTTCGTGTGCGCTCTGTTCTTTGCGCCGCTGGGCTCCATGGTGCCCGCCTGCGCTTCGTCGGTGGCCCTTATATTCGTGGGATATATCATGCTCAGGGGCATAGCCGAACTGGAATGGGACGACCCCCTGTCCGTGGTGCCGGCCTTCCTGACCATAGCCGTCACCTGCTTTGCCTGCGATATCGCTCTGGGCATAGCCTACGGCATACTGAGCTATACAGCCATGTGCCTTTTTACAGGTAATGCCAACAAGCTGAACGCGGGCACCTGGATCCTGACGGCGATGTTTACGCTGATGATGCTGGTCAGCTGAGCGCTGTCAGAAAAGACAGTCCGGGCGGGGAATCCCCCGCCCTTTTTTTTGCAGGGAATAGACGTTCCCGAGTGTTGAGAGCGCGCAAGCGGACCGCCCGATGCCGAAAGCCATCCCCGAAATACCTCGACCTATCTCCGGCCGCGGTCCGGGGAACAATAAACAGTCGGGGAAAGCAGCCTTGCGGCGGCGCGGGAGCGCCGCCGCAAGGAATAATAATGTTTTGGCCCCTGCAGGCGCGCAGCGCCTGCAGGGGCCAATAAGCTTGTGGGCGGTGTTTTACTGTCCGTCGGCGGGTTTGCCGACGCTGTCTGTGTTGCCGGTGTTGTTGGCTATGGTGACGGCGGCTGTCCCGGACCTGCGGTCCACCAGCAAAAAGGGATATTCCGACGGCTTGATGATATTGCCCGTAAAGGACAGCATCTCCATGCCCTCATAGATGGAGAGGACCGAGGACCTTTCGCTGAAGGAGCAGCCGGTGACTATGAGGCTCTTGCCCTTTTCCGCTCTGATAAAGGGGTACTGACATTCCTGAGATCTGCCGAATCTGCAGCCGGACAGGATGATGTCGCCGGCGTCCGCCAGATGGATGGCAGAGTCGCCGTTGTCGGAAAGCTGGCAGCCGGACACGGTCACGTCGGCGTTGGGGTTGGTGACCTGCAGGAATTTGTGATGGCCCCAGTAGAGGCCGCCGGTGATGCCCAGCTGATGCTTGGCCTTGCCCTGTATATCCCAGGATATGCTGGTGGCGTCGGTGGCGCAGTCCACAAAGGTGCCCCAGGAGCCGGTGTCGCCGAAGGGCCATTCCTTGGGCGGGTCTATGGTCTGAAAGCCTGTCTGATTGTTCATACTGAACAGTCTCCAGCAGCTGATGCCGTCATTGTAGCCGAAGCGGAAGGCCGTCACGTTGGGGCGGTTGAGATTGTTCCACACCTCTATGTTGCGCAGGGTGGGGATGTCCAGAGTGCCGGTGATGGTCACCGCGCAGCCGCCGCAGGAGACCACGAACACGTTTTCGATGTTGACCCTGCCGGGCCCGTTTTTGGGATTGCAGGCTATGCCGTCCCAGCAATACTGGAGCCGCAGGTTCTGTATGTTGATGCCGTTGCCGTCCAGATATATGGCCGGGGGAAAATGGGTGTCCAGCTTGTTTTCGCTGTACACTATGGCTATGCCGTAGAGAGACGAGTAGTCTTTCATGTGGACGCCGGGTCCCTTTTCCTGGTCAATGAAAAGACGGGCCATGGGGGTGGCGTCGGCATTCCAGCCGCCGGGCTCGCCGCCCTTCAGGGACTGGTCCATCAGCTCGAGGGTGTCGGTGATCCTGTAGTTGCCCCGGGGAGCGAAGACGGGTATCTTTTGCTCCCGGGAGGCGATGATGGCTTTTTTGAAGGCCAGAGTATCGTCGGCAATGGCGTCGCCCTTGGCGCCGAAGTCCATGACGTTGGCCACCTTTTCGGTGCCGGCCCAGGCGGCGCAGGCCGCCAGTAGTATGAGAATGGTGATGAGAATGCGTTTCATGCTGCTCTCCTTGGTGAGTGTCACTCTATTGTAGCACAATTGCCGGCGCGTGTCAAAAGGGGGCTCCTTGCGACAAGCCCGGTCTTTCGTTATCCCGGCGGTTCATTACAGACACATCCCGGCGCCTCCTCCGGTGAGAGCAGGCGCGGGAGCGGCTCTGCAAGGCAAATAACAATGTCCCCGGCAGGCGCGCCGGGCCTGCCGGGGACACTCTGTCCGATATGATGCGGGAGCTCTGCGTTGTTCTCCCGGACTGCGTTATACGCCCGTATTGTCCGCTATGGTGATCAGGGCGTCCTCCGAGCGCCGGTCATCCTTTATAAATGGAAATTCGGTGGGCAGGATGACGTTGCCGGTAAAGGACAGGCGGCCGATCTCCGGGCCTATGGTAAGCACCGGCGAATGCTCGTCAAAGGTGCACCCGGACAGGTTGAGGCTCTTGCCCTTTTTGGCGTTGATAAAGGGGTACTGGGTATTCATGGCTCTGCCGAATGAACAGCCGGTTATGGTGATGCATCCCGCGTCCTGCATGTCTACGCACGGGGAGCCGTTGTCCTTAATCTGGCAGCCGCTGACCACGGCGTTGGCGTTGGGGTTGGAGCACTGGAGAAACTTGTGATGCCCCCAGTAGAGCCCGCCGGTGATGCCCAGCTGGTGGAAGGCGGAGCCCTGCAGGTCCCAGGAAATGCTGGTGGCGTCTGTGGCGCAGTCCGTGAATGTGCCCCAGGTGCCCTTGGTCTGAGTCCGCCATTCGTCGGGCGGGTCTATGGTCTGAAAGCCTGTGTGGTTGCTCATACTGAACAGCCTCAGGCAGCTGATGCCGTCATTGTAGCCGAAGCGGAAGGCGGTGACGTTGGGCCTGTGCTTGTTGTTCCACACCTCTATATTGCGGAGGGTGGCAATATCCAGAGTGCCTGTGATGCATACCGCGCAGCCGCCGGCAGACACGACAAAGGCGTTCTCTATGTTGACTCTGCCGGCTCCGTTTTTCGGATGGCAGGCGATGCCGTCCCAGCAGTATTGGAGCCTGATATTCTGGATGTTGATGCCCACTCCGTCCAGAAGAACTGCCGGCGGAAAATGTGTGTCGTCCTTTTTTTCGTCATACATGACGGCGATGCCGTAGAGAGAGGAGCCGCCCTTCATGTGCAGCCCGGGGCCCTGCTCGTGGTCGATGAGAAGACGGGCCATCGGGGCGCTGTCGGCGTTCCAGGCGCCGGGCTCTCCCCCCTTCAGGGACTGCTTTTCCAGTGTGAGAGTGTCAGTGAGCCTGTATTCGCCTCGGGGGACGAACACGGGCACCCGGTTTTCCCGGGAAAAGGTGAGGGCCTTTCTGAAGGCGGGGGTGCAGTCGGTCCGGCCGTCGCCCCTGGCGCCGAAGTCCAGCACGTTGGCCACCTGCTCGGTGCCGGCCATGGCGGCGCAGGCCGCCAGGAATATGAGAATGGTGATGATAATACGTTTCATGCTGCGCTCCTTGGTAAGTGTCACTCTATTGTAGCACACTTGCCGCCGCGTGTCAAAGAGGGAGAAGCGACGCGGGGCCACCTCTTGCCGTGATGACGAGACGTTTTCTCTCCCGGGGGAGGTCTGTCTGAAAAAAAGGAAAAGGCTGTCGCGGGGTGAGCGCGTGAGGAGAGTAAAAAAAGAGCGCACCCGAAGGGAGTCGAACCCCCGACACTCAGGACCGGAACCTGATGCTCTATCCACTGAGCTACGGGTGCGTACCACCTATATTGTATACCCTTTGAGCGGGGTTTGTCAAGCCAAAGAGAAAAGACCGCCCTCGGGCGGCCTGATTTTTATTTCATGACGAGCTTGGCAAACTTGCGTTTGCCTGCCTTGATGACCATGCCGTCGGAGACGGCGATCATCTCTTTGAAGTCCGTGTATTTGGCTCCGTCCAGGGATATGGCGCCGGAGGATATCAGACGGCGTATCTCTGAATTGGTGCCCACCAGCCCCGACTCCTGCACTATGGTCATGAGGGAGCACTTACCGTCCTCCAGCTTGTCCGGGGCGATCTCAAAGGAAGGCATGTCCTGAGGCACGTCCTTCTGGCTGAACACCCTCTCAAATTCCTGCTGGGCCGCCAGGGCTTCCTCTTTGGAGTGATAGATGGCGATGATCTCCCGGGCCAGCCTTTTCTTGACGTCCATGGGATGGACCGAGCCGGCGGCTATGCCCGCCAGAAGGCCCTTTACCTCTTCCATGTCCACGTCGGTGCACAGCTCGAAGTATTCCTGCATCTGCTCGTCGGAGATGCTCATGAGCTTGCCGAACATCTCGGAGGGCGACTCGGTGATGCCCACGTAGTTGCCCAGGGATTTGGACATCTTGTTCACTCCGTCCAGACCTGTGAGGATGGGCATAAAGAGGCCCACCTGCTGCTCCTTTTCGTAGGCGCCCTGCAGGGTCCTGCCCATGAGGATGTTGAACTTTTGCTCGGTGCCGCCTACCTCTACGTCCGCTTCCAGGACCACGCTGTCATAGGCCTGGCATATGGGGTAGGTGATCTCGTGGGCGGCTATGGGTCTGTTTTCGGACAGGCGCTTCTGAAAGTCGTCTCTTTCCAGCAGCCGGGCCATGGTCACGTGGCTCATGACTCTGATGGCGTCGGTAAAGGAGAGGCTGCCCAGCCATTCGCTGTTGAAGTGGATGACGGTCTTGTCGGGATCAAGTATCTTGAAGAACTGCTGATAGTAGGTCTTGGCGTTTTTGTCGATCTCTTCCCGGGAGAGCTGGGGTCTGGTGACCGATTTGCCCGTGGGGTCGCCTATGCCGGCGGTAAAGTCGCCGATGATGATATGGACCTCGTGGCCCATGTCCTGAAACTTGCGCATCTTCCTCAGGACCACTGCGCTGCCCAGATGGATGTCGGGAGCGGTGGGGTCCAGGCCCAGCTTGATCTTCAGGGGCTTGCGGTCCCTGATGGCCCGGGCCAGCTTGTCCAGAAGGTCGCTCTCGGGCACTATCTCCACGGTGCCGCGCTTGATGATCTCAAATTGTTCCTTCGCCTGTCGTGTGATATCCAATGTCTTCTCCGAAATACTCTTTTGCTACATAATATTATACTCCAAAAGCCCGGCGTTTTTCAAGACGGCTCCCCCCGGGCGGCAATTGTGTTACGGGGCCGATTTTTGGTATAATATATTAGAAGAGCGCGCAGGCAGCCCGGGCGGCGCAGCCGCGGAGGCCCGGGCCGGACAGTGAAAAGGAGAAAACAGCATGGATTTTTTTTGCAACGGAATGTTTGTCGCTTCCACCGATCCTTCCGTCAAATTTGCCCCCGAGGCGTCCTTTGACACTGTGTACGGCGAGGCCTGGTTTTTGAAAAAGGCCCCCTACGACCCGGCGACTCTGTTTCCCAGAAAAAATACCCTGCGGGTAGTGCCCAACATACGGCTGGTGGCCGAATACGTGACCTGCGCCGCCGTGAGCGGCATAGACGCCTCCATATGGCTCCTGTATTCCAAGATGGAAAAGCCCGTCATCAACCACACGGCGGAGCTGAGGCTCAGGGACATCAGCCGCGTCGCCGGCTACGACATACTGTCCCTGTCGGTGAATTATTCCCTGATATACGACGTGCTGGAAAAGGATTTCAGCTCCGGGTCCATCGACTTTTCGGAGGAAGACACCCTGCGGGACAGGCTGTCCGAGTATCGGCAGCACATGAACAGCAGCCTCCTCTTTGACAGCCCCGAGGTCTGCGGCAGCTTTTTGGAGGAGTGCAACCGCTACTTCGCCGAAAGCTGCGAAAAGCTGGTGACGCCGGGCTGGGAACAGCTGTCCGTCTCCAGTGTGTTTACGGGCATGCCCGTGGACGACAACCTCATCTGCAAGCTGGCGCGGGTGGACACGGAAGCGTTTTTTGCCCGTTTTGAAGACAGTGTGAATTATGAATCGAAATAACATACGCAATTTTTGCATCATAGCCCACATAGACCACGGCAAATCCACTCTGGCGGACAGGATCCTGGAGCTCACCGGGACCATAGACGCCAAGGATATGACCGGTCAGGTGCTGGACGGCATGGACCTGGAAAAGGAGCGGGGCATCACCATCAAGATGACCGCCGTGACCATGACCTGGAAGGCCCGGGACGGGGAGACCTACTATCTCAATCTCATAGACACCCCGGGCCACGTGGACTTTTCCTACGAAGTGTCCCGGTCCCTGGCCGCCTGCGAGGGCGCGGTGCTGGTGGTGGACACCACGCAGGGAGTGCAGGCTCAGACTCTGGCCAACACCAATCTGGCCATGAACAACGACCTGGAGATCATCCCAGTGCTGAACAAGATTGACATGGCCGCCTCCGACCCGGACAGGACCAGAGAGGAGATAGAGACCGTGCTCATGATAGACGCCTCTGAGGCCATTCCCATCTCCGCCCGGTCCGGCCAGGGAGTGGACGAAGTGATGGAGGCCATAGTCGGGCGCATCCCCGCTCCGTCCGGAGACGAGGACGCGCCTCTGAAGGCTCTGATATTCGACTCCCACTTTGACCAGTATCTGGGTATAGTGGCCTACGTCAGGGTCATGGACGGCGTGCTCAGAAACGGCGACCGCATCAGGATGATGTCCTCCGGCAAGGAGTTTGAGGTGACCCAGACGGGCGTCTTCACTCCCGGCATGGAGCCGGCAGACTCTCTGTCGGCGGGCATGGTGGGCTACTTTACCGCCTCCATGAAAAACGTGGGCGACACCAGAGTGGGGGACACGGTGACGGGAGCGGACCGCCCCGCCTCCAAGCCTCTCAAGGGCTACAAGGAGGCCAGACCCATGGTCTTTTCGGGCCTCTATCCCATAGACACCAAGGACTTCAACAATATGCGGGAGGCCCTGGCCAAGCTGCAGCTCAACGACGCCTCCTTTACCTTTGAGCCCGAGTCCTCCGCCGCTCTGGGCACCGGCTTCCGCTGCGGTTTTCTGGGGCTGCTGCACATGGACATAGTGCAGGAGAGGCTGGAGCGCGAGTTTGGCCTGAACCTCATAGCCACCGCTCCCTCGGTGATCTACAAGGTGGTCACCACCAAAGGCGACACCCTGTGGGTGGAAAACCCCAGCGACCTGCCGGACCCCGAAAAGATCAAGTATATCGAGGAGCCCTTCGTGGACGTGTCCATACTGGTGCCCAGCGCCCACATAGGTCCGGTGATAGAGCTGTGTCAGGAGAGGCGGGGAGTGTATGACAAGATGGAATACCCCACCCGGGACAGCGTGATCATCAAGTTTGAGATGCCTCTGGCCGAGATAGTCATGGACTTTTTTGACACTCTGAAATCCGTGACCCACGGCTATGCCACCCTGGACTACGAGTTCAGAGAATACAGAAAGAGCAGCGTGGAAAAGCTGATCATACTCCTCAACTACGAGCCGGTGGACGCCCTGAGCTTCATCACTCACCGGGACCGGGCTTCTTCCCGGGCCAGAGTGCTGGTGGACAGGCTGAAGGAAGTGATTCCCAGACAGCAGTTCGAGATACGCATCCAGGCCCAGGCGGGCAACAACATCATAGCCGCCTCCACGGTGAAGCCTTACAGAAAGAACGTCATAGCCAAGTGCTACGGCGGCGACATCACCAGAAAACGAAAGCTGCTGGAAAAGCAGAAGGAAGGCAAAAAGAGGATGAAGACCATAGGCACCGTGGAGGTGCCTCAGGACGCCTTTATGAGCGTGCTCAGGATAGGCAACGACGCCAGGAACAAATAGAAGGTATATGACGACAACTGCAGACTATGTGATCCGCCCCGAAAGAAGAGAGGAATACAGAGAGACCGAGACTCTGGTGAGAGAGGCCTTCTGGAACGTGTACAGGCCCGGATGCCTGGAGCATTTCGTGCTGCACACCATGAGGAGCGACCCCGCCTTCGTGCCGGAGCTGGATCTGGTCATGGAGCAGGAGGGCAGGCTCATAGGGCAGAACATGTTTGCCCGGACCGTCATAGACACGGACGGAGGCGGCGCCCTGGAGGTGCTGACCATGGGTCCCATCTGCATCGCCCCGGAGCTGCAGCGCAGGGGGCTTGGCAAAGCCCTGCTGGACGCCTCTCTGGAAAAGGCCGCGGCCCTGGGCTTCGGAGCCGTGCTCTTTGAGGGCAACATAGGGTTTTACGGCAAGAGCGGCTTTGTCTGCGCCTCCCGGTTCGGAGTCAGATACAACGACATGCCCGCCGACGCCGATACCTCCTTCTTTCTCTGCAAGGAGCTGCGGGAGGGATATCTCGAAGGCGTGACCGGGGCTTACAGGACTCCCCCGGGCTATCTGGTGGACCGCGGGGAGACCGAGGAGTTTGACCGGCTCTTTGCTCCCAGGATCAAGCAAAAACTGCCCGGGCAGCTGTTCCCGGACGACGAATAGGACATGCCCCGAAGGGGCAGGGAAAACAAAAAGGAAGTGAAGTCATGAAGATCGTGATCATAGTATTGGCAGCAGCGGCTCTGGCCGCGGCGGTGACGTGTCTGGCCGGCTGCGTGGGGCACAAGCAGCAGGATCCCCCTGTCTGCGGCGGAGTCACCGACAAGACCGACCCCAAGGCTCCCAAGACCATCAAGTCCAAAGACATAGCGTCTCTGAAAGTGAATATCATATTCACCGGAGAACGGGTGCAAAAGGACGGATATATGGAAGAGTTCTCTTTTGCCGTCGCGAAGGATAAGGACGGAGCGCTCACCGCCTCCGAAAAGACCACCGGCGTCAGTCTGCCGGCAGACAAGGCTCTCCTGGACAAGCTGCAGGAGGTGATAGACTCGGCCAAGCTGGCGGAGAGGAACGGCGTGTACAGAGTGACCGCCGGCCTGCCTCCCATTTTCAGCCCCCAGTCCTTCACGGCTGTTTACGCCTCGGGAGAAAAGCTCACCTTTACCGAGAACAACGATCCGGACGCCGAATGGTGCGAACAGCTCTACGGAGTATTTGCCGACTGGTTCGCCTCCAAGGGTGAAAACGGCCTGAAGCCTCTCCCCGAAAAGGAACGGCCGGCGAAAGAATAGAGAAAAAGAGGCCCGGCTCTTGCAAATGCCCGCCGCATATGATATAATATGAAATGAAGTCATGGCGGGTGTAGCTCAGTTGGTTAGAGCGTCAGGTTGTGGCCCTGAAGGCCAAGAGTTCGAATCTCTTTACTCGCCCTCAGGCAGGCTGCTCGGGCAGCCTGTTTTTTTTCGTCCCGCAGGAGAGGCTCCTGCGGGACGAAGTGTCTATTCCTGCTTGAGGACTATGGGTGAATCGGCCACCTCTTCAAAGGAGGGCATGGCCGGGATGGCTCCCGGCTTGGTGACCACGATGGCGGCCACCTTGGCCGCAAAGGCTATGACGCCCCTGATGAGGGATTCGTCGTAGGCGGTCACCGGCTTGTTCTGCCTGGCTATCTGGAAGAGAAGCCCGGCCGCAAAGGAATCGCCGGCTCCGGTGGCGTCCCGGCTGACCACGTCGTAGGAGGGTACGAAACCTCTGACGGAGCCCCAGCGGTAGGCCACGCCCTTGCCGCCCCGGGTGATGACCGCTATCTTGACGCCCAGGAGGTTCAGCATGTCCAGAGCCTCGTCTATGTCGTTGGTGCCCGTCACCACCTCCATCTCCTCGTCGGACAGCTTGACTATGTCGGCCATGCGCACGCACTCGTCGGACCTCTGTCTGGCGGCAGATTCGCTGGGCCACATGTTGAGGCGGATATTGGGGTCGTAGCTGATGAGGGCGCCCTTGGACCGGGCGATGCCCGCAGCAGTCACCGCCGCCTGATACACGCAGTCGTTCACCAGGCTGATGGAGCCGAAGTGAAATATCTTCGCGTCGGCGAGGATGCCCGTCTCCAGATCGTCTTCACTGTAGAGCTCGTCCGCGGAGGGCTTGCCGTAGAAGATGAAGCGCCGTTCGTCCGGGGTGATGTTGTCCACGAAGGCCAGCTTGGTCATGGCTTCGTCGGAGAGCCTGAGGCCCGTGACGTCCACGCCCTTGTCCTCCAGGACCTTGTAGAGATATTTGCCAAAGGAATCGTTGCCCACCTTGCCCAGAAAGGCGGCTTTGCCGCCCAGCGCCGCTACTCCGGCGCAGGTGTTGGCCGGGGATCCGCCGGCGTTTTTGGTAAAGCACTCGCTCTCGATCACGCTCTCGCCCGATTTGAGAGTGGTAAAGTCTATCAGCAGCTCGCCAAGACATACAACGTCTGTCATAACAGCCTCCTAATCATTTGCTATATTTATTATAGCACATAGGCGGCGGGAATGGTAGGAGGGGCGGGTGCTGCCGGGCGCTGCGCGCCCGGCAGCACCCAATGTATTATTAAGGCATGGGCGGGCGCTCCCGCGGCCGCCCAAGGCGCCTTTTTGCAGCAAATTGCCTCCCCGCGGGTGACCGGGGCCTGCTCGAGCTGCCCTTTCCGGTGCATATTTCCGGGGACCCCGAATAACGCCCCTCCCACCCCGGCCGGTCCGTAGCCGTGGCTCGCGGTTCTGTTGCAAAACATTGTCGTGCTGGTCCTCTTTCCGCCGACGTGGACCCCCCAACGGCCTTTGGCCGTCGGTGCCCCCACAGATCTCCAACGCCCTTACTACGTTTCGGGTGCCGGGATGACGGCGGTTGGAGGCGCTCAGCGTTTTTAGTTCGGGTGGCGGTGAGGCGGGTGACCGGGGCCTGCTCGAGCTGCTCTTTCCGGCGCATGTGTGGTCCTGTTTGGCAACGACGTCATCCCGGGATAGTTTCACGGACCGGCGTTTTCCTCCGGCCGGGAGGAGAGCGTTTGAGCGCTCTCTCGCTCGCCTCGGGGGCTCTGCCGTCACCGGGCGGCAAGGTTTTTTGCAAAATATATGCTCTGCCCCCTTTTATTGCGGCGCCGTATGTGGTATAATATTAAAGAATGAAGCACTTAGTTTCATTCTTGCGGTCAAGCGGCTGCCTGCTCAAGCCCCCAGCTTTTCGCAGAGACAGTCGGGATGACCCCTCGTTTCGACCGTTCGGTCCGCGCGGCTGCAAATCTATATTTTGGAGAACGATCATATCTAAAGAGAAGGAACTCAACATAAACGAGCGTATCCGGGCGCCTCAGGTGAGACTGATAGGCGCAGATGATGAGCAGATCGGCATCGTGCCGGTCCGCGAAGCGCTTCAATATGCTAAGGAAAAAGGGTTGGATCTGATTGAGATAGCTCCTCAAGCCAATCCTCCTGTTTGCCGTGTGATGGACTACGGCAAGTTCAAGTATGATATGGGCAAAAAGAAGAAGGAGGCCGCCAAGAAACAGAAACAGGTCGAGATCAAAACCATCAGATTTCGGCCCCACATCGAGGAGCATGACTTTGACGTCAAGGTCAGCGCCGCCAAAAAGTTTCTGGGTCAGGGCAACAAGGTCAAGATCTCGCTCATGTTCAGAAGCAGGGAAGCCAGTCATCCCGAGATCGCCATAGCGCAGCTGGAAAAGCTGGCGCAGATCATCGTTGAGTCCGGCTCCGGCAAGCTGGAGAAAAAGCCTTCCATGGAGGGCAAATTCATGAATATGATCCTGGCTCCGACAGAATAAAGAGGTTCTACAATGCCAAAACTTAAAACATGCAAAACTGCTGCCAAGAGATTTTCCAAATCCGGCACAGGCAAGCTCATGAGAAATACCACCGGTATGAATCACCTGAAGATGGCCAAGAGCAAGTCTGCTCTCCGCAGGCTCTCCCAGAAGGGCGGCGTGGCCAAGGGCTTTGCCAAGGTAGTGAAGAAGCAGGTCCCCGGGCTCGCTTAGTTTGACAGATACATTTGATATTAAGAGGTAGTATATTATGCCACGCGTAAAGCGAGGAACTATGACGCACAAGCGTCACCACAGAATAATCAAGGATGCTTCGGGTTACTGGGGCGCCAAGTCCAGGCTCTTCAAGACGGCTAAGGAAGCCGTGATGAAGTCCGGCAACTATGCTTACAGAGACAGACGCAACAGAAAGAGAGACTTCCGCAGATTGTGGATAGCCAGGATCAATGCGGCCTGCCGGCTCAACGGCATGCAGTACAGCAAGTTCATCTCCGCTATGACCAAGCTGAACATCCAGATAGACAGAAAAATGTTTTCCGAGATCGCCATCGCCGATCCCGACACCTTTGCCGCTCTGGTGAGCAAGGCAAAGGAGATCTACGGATAACGAGACTTATTTTTTTCAGACAGACACACAAGAGCGCAGCCGCGAGGCTGCGCTCTTCTTTTGTTGTCAGTCCTGTCAGGCCATGGCTTTTCTGATGGCGTCGGCTATGTCGTTGACCACCTGGTCCACCTCGTCCTGGTCGGGGCCTTCGGCCATGACTCTGATGAGCTGCTCGGTGCCCGAGGGACGCAGCACTATGCGCCCTCTGCCCTCCAGCTGCTTCTCGCCCTTGGCCAGGGCCGCCGCTATGTCCGGGTTGGTGTCCCAGCCGGTCTTGTCCGGCACCCGCACGTTCACCAGCAGCTGGGGATACTCTTTGATCTCGTCGGAGAGGTCGCAGAGGGGCTGCTGCTCGGTGATGAGGACCTGCATCATCATCAGGGCCGTCAGCATGCCGTCTCCGCTGGGGAGTATCTCGTGAAACATGATGTGCCCGGATTTTTCGCCGCCTACGATGGCGCCGAACTTTTGCATATCCTCGGACACGTATCTGTCGCCCACCTTGGAGCGGTGCAGGGTGATGCCTTCGGTAGAGAGAGCCTTTTCCAGGCCTATGTTGCTCATGACGGTGCCTACCACCATGTCTGCGGGCAGCTGAGAGTGTCTTTTGCGGCTGAGGCCGTAGATGGCCATGATCCTGTCGCCGTCCACTACGCGGCCCTTGCTGTCGGCCATGATGACTCTGTCGGCGTCGCCGTCAAAGGCGCAGCCCGCGTCGGCGCCTACCTCCAGCACCTTTTGGCACATGCCCTCGGGATGCAGGGAGCCGCACTGTACGTTGATATTCACGCCGTCGGGCTCGTTGTTGATGGCGGTGACCTCCGCGCCCAGACTCTCAAACAGTCGGGCGGCATAGCCGGAGGAAGCGCCGTTGGCGCAGTCCAGCACTATCTTTTTGCCCGTGAGGTCCACCGGCACGGAGCTCCTCAGAAACTCCAGGTATCTGTCGCCCAGAGTGTCGTCGCGTATCACCTTGCCCACGTTGGCGCCTTCTACCAGCTCAAAGGTCTTGTAGGCGTCCATGTAGTCTTCGAGGGTGTCCTCCACTTCGTCGGGGAGCTTGCTGCCCTTTTCGGAAAACACCTTGATGCCGTTGTCGGTCATGGGATTGTGAGAGGCCGATATGACTATGCCCGCGTTCACCTTGTCCGTGGAGCCGGTCAGATAGGCCACTCCGGGAGTGGTGATGACGCCGGCGGGTATGACGTCTGCCCCCATGGAGCACAGGCCGGCGGTGAGAGCGCCCTCCAGCAGGTCGCCGGACAAGCGGGTGTCCTTGCCTATGATCACAGTGGGTCTGGAGATACGCTCCGACAGGTATTTGCCCAGAGCCGTGCCGAGCTTAAAGGCGGTCAGGGGCGTCAGCTGCGAATTGGCGATGCCTCTGATGCCGTCAGTTCCGAAGTATCTGCTCAAGATAAAGTCCTCCTGGTGTAATGTCAACTATATTGTATCATATTTACGATGATTGGGCAATCAGGGGAGTCTGCTCCCTGCCTGCGTCCTTCAGGGGCTCCGTTCCCAGATTGGTCACCTCCGGGGCCTCCGAAAAGCCCTTTGCTTTGTTGCCGCGGAACACATAGGCGGCAGCCGGGTCCGACTTTTTGACTATGCGCACCGCCGCGGGGCCCCGGGGCGCCGTGAAGGTGTTGTCCGTGACGAACACCGAAGGTCCCGAAAAGGCCGCAGGTGAGCAGACAGCCGCCGTCAGGGCAGGCCCTTCGCAGGCGCTGTCAAAGGTGAAGCTGCAGCCCTGTATCCTCAGCAGGTCCAGCCTGGGAGTGTCCGTGTCCGCCGCGGTGTTGGTCATAGCGCAGCGGAGGAGGCTAAAGGAGTGAAGGGCGTGCCAGGGCCGGATGACCGAAGGGACGGAGGAGCTGAAGGAGCAGTCCTCAAAGGTCACGTCCTGATAGTCTGCCAGCTGCACCTCGTTGCCGTTGAAATAGTGGCAGGTCCCCACCACGCCGTTCATGGCCCGGGAAAAGGTGGAGCGGCAGCCCGAGAAGACTATCCTGCCGGTGCAGTATTGAAAGGTGGCGTAGTTGCCGTTGACGCAGTCCCCGGCGTCGCAGTCCTCGGCCCGGGACTCGCTGCAGCCCTCAAAGTCTATGCCCACGTCCTTGCAGCGGGCGACGGAACAGTGTCTGACGACGATGTTTTCGCCCATGCTGCCCCAGATGCCTCCGCCCTCAACGTCCGTGACGCGGCAGTCTGCGATGAGGCCGTTTTTCAAAAAGCCCATGTTGCTGTGGAGGCCTCCCCGCCGCACGTCGCTGTCGCCGCCCCACCACTGGATGCCGTGGGCAAAGCCCTCCAGCCTGCAGTCCCTGACGGCAAAGCCGTCGGTCCAGTCTATTTCCACTCCCTGGACCGGCGCCCCGCCGCCCCGGAAGACGCAGCCGCTGACCGTGACGTCCCTGTTCAGGGTGTCTCTCGCGGCGGAAAAGTGTTCCACCCGGACCCCGGCCATATTTTCCGTCTTTATCCGGCTGACCGTGAGGTGCCGGACCTGTTTGGCCACCAGGGCTGAGACCGGCGAAGGAGAGGGGCATTTGAAGGTGAGGCCTGACACGGACACCCGGTCCGTGTATTTTCCCCGGGTCCCGGTTTCAAAGGCGTTGCAGCTGCCGTCCAGGAGCAGCACGGTGTTCCCGGAGCCGGCGACCCGGGTGTCCGGGCCCAGCTTCACGGTGCGGGACAGCCTGTAGGTGCCGGAGGGCACCGTCACGTCGCCGCCCCTGTCCGCCGCTGCCTGCAGCCGGTCGGTGATATCCTCCGCGGCCGCGGCCCCCAGAGGCAGGATGAAAAGTACAAACAATAGTATTAGCTTCATAAAAAAAAGCAGGCCGCAGCCTGCCTTGTCATATCTTAGTTGTTTTGAGCAACTGATTTCTTGATCTGGTCCGCAATGTCGGCGAACTCGGGGATGAAGATCTGGATGTCTGCATCCGTCATGCGTTTGTTCAGGGTGTCCTTGAATTTGTCGTTGCTGCCCAGCTTGTTGATGCTGACGTTGGCTTCCAGCTCGTCCTTCACGTCCTCATAGGACTTGTTGACTGCCGGCACGTCCTTGCAGGTCATGACGTAGTATTCGTACTTGTCTTTTTCGCCTGCGTCCATCTTGCTGACGGGGGACCATTCGCCGTTCTTCAGGGCCTTGGCTACCTTGTCCACACTGGGGTCGATCTTGATGGCCTCTTCGGTCATGCCGGGGAAGGCCTGCACGTTCTCATTGTCTTTTCTGAGTTCAAACAGGGCTTTGATGAAAGCCTTTTCGTCCTCGGCGCCGGTGATCTGGGAGGCTATCTCCTTGGCCTTCTTCTCGTCGTCGCCCAGCATGACCAGGGTGTATTCCTTGTGAGCGGGCTTCTGATACAGCTCACTCTTCTGCTGGTCATAGAGCTTTTTCATTTCTTCTTCCTTGGCGGGAACCAGCTTCTTGGCGATGTTCACCAGTACGGCCTGCTGCTTGGCCATCTTGCTGATCTGCTTGTCCAGCAGGTCGGGCTCGGTCTGCATGGACTGATACTGGTAAGCGGGGCCTTCCTTCAGCTGATCCATGGCCTTGGCTATGTCGTCGCTGGTGGGATATACCTTCAGATCCTTGGCCCAGCTCTCAATGATCTTTTCCTTGATGAGAGCGGGGAGGGCGGTCTCGCCGTAATTGTCATGGAGATATGTCTGATAATCCTTGCTGGTGATATTCAGGCCGTTGACGGTGGCCACGTTTTTGGGCACGCCCGGCAGCTTGACGGTGGGAGCTCCGCCATTGTCCTTGTTGCAGCCGGCAAACAGCAGGGCCGCGGCCAGCAATGCCAAAGGTATGATCTTTCTCATTAGTAACTCCTGTAGATTGAATTGAACTTCCACTATTATTGTAGTATAGTTTTTAAAAAAAAGCAATATCGCGGGGCAATTATCAGGGGCTCCAGGGCCCGGAAAGAGGGCCGGCGGTATTTGTTTTTTTCAAGGAATATGGTATAATATCATTTACGGAGCAAACCTCTCCAAAGACAGAGGAGGCGCAAATGACAAAAGCGTTAATCATAGTAGAATCACCCGCAAAGACCCGGACTCTTCAGAGCTTTTTGGGCAAGGATTACAATATCCAGGCCAGCATGGGCCACGTGAGAGACCTGCCACAGAAGACTCTGGGTATAGATATAAACAACAATTTTACTCCCGAATACAAGCCCATCCCGGAGCGCAAGGACGTGATCAACAACCTGAGGGCCGCCGCCAAAAAGGCGGACACGGTCTATCTGGCCAGCGACCCGGACCGGGAGGGCGAGGCCATCAGCTGGCACCTGAAGGAGCTGCTGAAGCTGGACAACGCCAAGCGGATCACCTTCAACGAGATCACCAGACAGGCGGTGACCGAGAGCCTGAAGCACCCCATGGAGATCAATATGAATCTGGTGAACGCCCAGCAGGCCCGCCGGCTGCTGGACAGAGTGGTGGGGTATATGCTGAGCCCTCTCCTGTGGAAAAAGATCCAGAAGGGCCTTTCCGGAGGCCGGGTCCAGTCCGTGGCCGTGAGGCTGGTGTGCGACAGGGAAAGGGAGATACAGAGCTTCGTGCCCCGGGAATACTGGACCGTGTCCGCCCTGTTCGTCACGGAAAAGGGCGAGGAGTTTGAAGCCCAGCTGGTGCTGGTGGGCAAAAAGAAGCCGGCTCTGGCCTGCGAGGCCGACGCCGCCGGCGTGCTGGAGTCTCTGCGGGGAGCCGCCTACACCGTCCACGACGTGAAAAAGACCGCTTCCCGGCGCAGCCCGGCTCTGCCCTTTGTCACCAGTACTCTGGAGCAGGAGGCTTCCCGGAAGCTGGGTATGTCCACCAGCCGGACCATGAGCGTGGCCCAGCAGCTCTACGAAGGCATCGACCTGGGCGGCGACGGCCACGTGGGTCTGATCACCTACATGAGGACCGACTCCACCAGGATAGCGGAGACTGCCAGGGACGAGGCCAAGAAATACATCAGGGACACCTACGGCGCGGAGTATTCCTCCGAATACCGTTCGCGCAACAGGACCGGCGCCCAGGATGCCCACGAAGCCATCAGACCCACCTCCATACTCAGGGAGCCCTCCAGGATAAGCCAGTATCTGACGGCGGACCAAAGGCGGCTCTACAAGCTGATATGGCAGCGGTTCCTGGCGTCTCAGATGGCCCCGGCGGTCTATGACGTGTTCACAGCCAACATCCACGCGGCGGACTGCGTGTTCAGGGCCACGGGCTCCAAGATGACCTTCCCGGGCTTTACCAAGGTGTATGTGGAGGACAAGGACGATCAGACCAAGAGCGTGGAGGAGCTGCCTCCTCTGCCCGCCATGAAGGAAGGCGACCCGCTGCAGCTGAAAAAGCTGGTGCCCGGGCAGCACTTCACCGAGCCTCCAGCCAGATACACGGAGGCCACTCTGGTGAAGACCATGGAAGCCAACGGCATAGGGCGCCCCAGCACCTATCACGCCATCATATACACCATCCTGGACAGGGGCTACGTGACTCTCGAAGAAAAGAGGTTCAGGCCCACGGAGCTGGGAGTGCTGGTGAACGACAAGCTGTGCAAGCATTTCCCCGACATACTGGACGTGGAATACACGGCCAACGTGGAAAACCAGCTGGATATGGTGGGAGAGGGCTCCGTGGAATGGACGGAGCTCCTGGGACGGCTGTATGCTCCCTTTAAGGAGGAGCTGGACGCCGCCCAGAACGATATGGAGGCGGAAAAGCCCGCTCCCAGAGTGTCAGAGGAAAAGTGCCCCAAGTGCGGCAAGCCCATGCTGATACGGTCCAGCCGTTACGGCGAGTTTTTGGGCTGCTCGGACTATCCCAGATGCAAGGAGATCATCCCTCTCAACCGTTCTCTGGGGGTCCGGTGCCCCAAGTGCGGCGGCGACATAGTGGAAAAGAAGTCCCGGAAGGGCAAGGTCTTTTATGGCTGCAGCCGTTATCCCGAGTGCGATTTTGTGTCCTGGGACAAGCCCACGGACAAAAAATGCCCCGTGTGCGGCAGCATGCTGTGCGAGCGCAGATACCGCAACAGGCTCACGGGCTACACCTGCAGCAAAGAGGGCTGCGACTACAGCGTGAGCCTGACGCGCAAGCCTTCCTCCGGCACCCATGAGTGACAGGATAGCCCTTTTTGCCTGCCGTCCTCAGGAGGAGCTGCTGAGAGAGCTCATCAAGGACAGCCCTTTCAGCTTTGAGCTGACGGTGCTGCCCATGACTCTCCACAACGATATAGACAGGCTGAGAGCCTGGCTGGCGGACCGCATCGCCTGCAGCGAGGGCTACAGCGCCCTCTATTTTTGCATGGGGCTCTGCGGCGGGGCCGTCAAGGGCATCAGGGGCGGCCGGGTGCCCTGCGTCTTTGTCCGGGCCCACGACTGCATCACCTTTGCTCTGGGCTCCCGGGAGCGGTATATGCGGCTCTTCCGGCAGGTCCCCGGCACCTACTACTTCACCCCCGGCTGGCTGGAGGCCATGAAGAACCGGGAGGCTGACTCGGAGCAGTTCGTCCTGGACGAGGGCGGTATGGCGGCTCTGAAAAAGAGCCTGACGGAGGCCTACGGCGAGGACAACGGGGAGTTTTTGTTTGAGATGCAGACCTCCTGGATCAGGAATTATTCCAGGGCCATGTTCATAGCCTCTCCCCGGTCCGAAAAGCCCGGGCAGCGGGAGTATCTGGAGGACATCTGCCGCCGGTGCGGCTGGGAGCAGGTCTCCGAGACGGAGGACCTGCGCTTGCTGGAGGACCTGGCGGCGGGACGGGTGGACAGCGGAGACTTTTTGGTGCTGCGGCAGGGCTACGAGGTGTATGAGACCGGAGACGACAGAGTGATAGACGTGAGGCCTTACCTATGACGCTCCTGCTGACGGCCGTTGCCGCGGCCATAGTCCTCATAGCCATCTATATCACCGCGGTGGAGCCCTACTGGTTCCGAACGGTGAGGCTGGACGTCAGGTCGCCCCGGGTGCCTGCGGGCCTGGAGGGCAGGACGGTGCTGTTTTTGACAGACATCCACACCTCCAAATACGGCCGCCTGGAAAAGACCCTCTCCCGGCGCCTGCGGGAGCTGGGGCAGGTGGACCTGTGCGTCATCACCGGAGACCTGATGTATCGGGGCTCCGCCGGCGGGGCCCTGGCCCGGGTGCTGGAGAACGTGGACGCCCGCAGCGGCAAGTATTACGTGTGCGGCAACTCGGAATACAAGCCCTACATAGACCACGACGAGATGATCACAGCCTATGGGAACATGGGGCTCACGGAGCTCCGCAACCGTTCGGTCACGCCTTTTCCCGACGCGCCCTCCTTCCGCCTGGTGGGGGTGGACAACTTTGAGGAATGCGACGTGGCCGACCCGGCCGCGGCCTTTGAGGAGGTGCGGGACACGGACTACACGGTGTGCCTGTCTCACGCTCCCTCCAATATAGACGGGCTGCTGAAATACGGCCCGGACCTGGTGCTCAGCGGACACACCCACGGCGGCCAGGTGAGGCTGCCTCTGTTCAACGTGGTATATACCCACATGAGCCGGCTGGACGGGCTCCACGGCGGCATGTATCCCCCGGACCGGCTGTCGGAGCTCGCCGGGGAAAAGACGGAGAAGACCCTGCTCATTGTGTCCAACGGCATAGGCACCTCCGCCATACGCATCAGATTCAGGTGCCGCCCTCAGATACATATTCTCACCTTTTATCAAAAATAACCGGCAGAGGGCTGCCGGCCCTTTTTTTATGCTATAATAAGGTGGGCCCTTGGCCGGCCCGCAAATATGACACAGATAAATTTTTGAACGGAGATATCTATGAGAACCGATTTTGACCTTTCCACCCTCGAGTGGCGGCTGTCCGGATGGACTCCCGAGTACTGGAGGATGCAGCAGACCATGGAGATAGGGGAGACCCCTCTTTCCGAAGTGCCCGCCATCAGGGTAAAGGTGCCCTGCTCGGTGCAGAAGGCCCTTCTGGACGCAGGCTATATCGAAGACTGGAACGTGGGGACCAACTACAGAAATATAGAGTGGATAGAGCACAGAGAGTGGCTCTTTGACGTGGAGATCCCCGACGAGGTGTTTGCCGACAAGAGCAGGGAATACTATCTGAACTGCGAAGGCCTGGACTTTTCCGGAGACATCTTCTTCAACGGCAGCCTGGTGTATTCCTTTGCCAACTCCTACATGCCCGTCAGGGTGGAGCTGAAGGCCCCCAGAGAAGAGCGCAACTGGCTGCGCATAGCCTTTACCTGCAAGGCCCCCGCCTGGCAGGGGCAGTTTGGCCGGACCAGTCAAATGACGGTGCCCAAGTGCCGCTTCTACTACAGCTGGGACTGGACCTGCCGCATGGTGCAAACAGGCATCTGGGACAGGATATACATCACCGGCGTGGACAAGACCCCGGTGGAATATCTGGACGTGGACGCCGACGCCGACCTGCAGACCGGCAAGGGCCTGCTGGACCTGACCGCCCATTTTGAAAAGCCCGTGGCCTATACTGCCAAGGCCACCCTGTCCCGGGAGGGCAGGATCATATGGTCGGAGGAAAAGAGATTTGAGGGCTGCAGCGTGGCCATGAACTGGAAGGACCTGGACGTGGAGCTGTGGCACTGCAACCTGAACGGCGACCAGCCCCTCTACGAGCTGGAATACGTGGTGTCAGACGCCGACGGCCGGCCTGTGGACATACTCAACAGACGGGTGGGCTTCAAGCATATTGAGTGGACCAAGACCGAGGGAGCCAGCGAGTTTGCAGGCAACTGGATCTGCAACGTGAACGGCGTGCCCACCTTTATACAGGGCTGCGACTGGGTGCCTCCCTACATGAACTTCGCCGACTGCGGCTACAAGGAATACAAGGAGCTGATAGACGTTTACAAGGACCTGGGCATCAACCTGCTGAGAGTGTGGGGCGGAGCCGTGTTGCCTCACGAGGAGTTTTATGAGCTGTGCGACGAAGCCGGCATCATGGTGTGGCAGGAGTTCCCCCTGTCCTCCTCGGGCATAGACAACGAGCCTCCCTTTGACAAGGAGTTTTGCGACACCATAGCCCGGGTGGCAGAGACCTACGTCAAGCGCCGCAAGTATCACGTGTCCCTGGTCATCTGGTGCGGCGGCAACGAGCTGGCCTCGGCGAGCGACATAGGCGAATACAGAGCCACCACCATAGAGCATCCCATGATCCGCAACTTCATGAACATCTGCAAGAAGCTGGACCCCAGGAGACATTTCCTCAACACCTCTCCCTGCGGCTTCAAGATCTACACCGCGGAGCACACCAAGGGCAGAGGCATCATCGAGAATATCCACGGCCCCTGGAAGGCCGACAGGATAGAGGACTGGAACCGCCTGTTTGAGAACGACGAGTCCATGTTCCGGGCGGAGACCGGCGCTCCCGGCGCCTCCTCCAAGGACATACTGGACGCCTACGCCGGCGACCTGAAGCCCTGGCCCATGGAAAACGCCAACGTGTATTGGTCCCGCCCCTACACCTGGTGGCTGGAGATAGACATCTTCAAGCGGGAAATGGGCCGGGACGCCAAGAGCGTGGAGGAATACGTGGAGTGGAGCCAGAACAGGCAGAAGGAGCTGCTGGTGAAGGCAGTGGGCACCTACAAGAAGGCCTTCCCCAGACACGGAGGCTTTATCATCTGGATGGGCCACGACTGCTATCCCTGCCCCGCCAACACCTCCGTCATAGACTACTACCGCAGGCCCAAGCCTGCCGCCCTGGCTCTGAAGGAACAGGTGTTCCTGAAAAAGCCGGAAGAGATAGACGTGTAAGCAATAACGAAGGCCCTGCCGCGGGTAAACCCGCCGGCAGGGCTTTTTGCGTCCGGTTGGGCCTGTCAGGGGCAATTCCGCTCCCCGAGTCATCCCGGCTCAAACGGCAACAGGATCTTCAGACCGTTTGGAAAAAGAGCTTCGGCGTGGCCCGTTTGCCTTGCTCCGTCAAAACGGGAGGACCCGGACACGGCAGAACACTCAGGCCCCGTACAGCACCCCCCCCCGGCAATCAGCTTTTCCCGGATCCTCTGATCCTTTCCCTCACCATTGCCGGCAGATCCCGGTAACGCCTGCCGATGGTGTGCACCAGCTGCCTTTGCATACACATGAACCCCAGCAGCATCAGCAAAAAACCCAGAGCATAGTGTATGGCCGAGACATAGTGATTCAGCCCCAAATAGCAAAAGACATACACGGTCAACGCCAATTCGCATTCCGCCGTGATCATGCCGGGACTGTAGGGCTTATTCATCCCGAAGAGCCTGATGGCCGCTACGTGCACCGCTCCCTCCAGAAGGCCGAGAAAAGCGGCCGGAAGCACCAGCCAGGCATACTCATGCAGGAAATAAGGGACCACCGTCAGCGCCAGCAGATATATGCCTGTATAGAATCTGCTCTCTTTTTTGATCCGGGGAGAGATACCGTCTTTGCTGCCGGTCAGGAGTTTTGAAACCTGTTCTGGAAACCCTCCGGGATAGTGTCCTTCCTCCCATTCGTGGAGCACGAAGAGAAAGACATACGCGAGTATGATCTTCCGCGCAATATCAGGCTGTATCCATATAGCGGAATACGTGATCAGACCGAGAGAGATCAGCGTGTAGATCTCCAGGCTGTAATATTTTATCTTTTTCATGCTTTTGTATTATACTCCCTTGTTCTGAACCAGTGAAGTGGTATATATAAACGGCGCTTCATTGTTTTGTATTATTATATCACGCCTGCCCCGACCCGTCAATACCAGCCCCATATCATCCCGGAACTCCGCCGTCATTTCGCCCCGTTAACTAAAACCCCGCGTCATCTCTGCGCAAACGGCAACAGATCAGACCCCTCAGCGTAAAGCCGTTTGCGCAGAGATGACGCGGGGTGTGGCTCGCCGGCAGTCTGAAGGGGACTACTTATCGGTGAGGACAAAGAGTCCTCACCGCCGATATGACGTGAAGCTGAACGGGACAGGAGAGGAAGGAAGCGCCTTGCGGCGGGCGCGCAGCGCCTGCGAAATACAAGCTTCTGCCCGGATGAGGCCGGGGCAGGCGCTCTATTTGCCGCCGCTCAGGCGCCGGGCTTCTCCGGCGGTCACGGCGTAGTTGTAGAGCTTCATGTCCTTTATCAGGCAGCCCTTCAGGCCGTTGCCAAAGTTCAGATTGTTGCCGCTCTCCTTCATGGGACCGCAGGGGATCCGGGAGCGGATCCGGCCGTCCAGCCAGGCGGTCA
>JAFZNQ010000130.1 GCA_017552965.1 Abditibacteriota bacterium
CCGGTCCGCGGCCGGGGCTCGCGGTCCGTTTGGAGGGGATCTCTTACCGCCTGCGCAAAGGGCGCAGGCGCCGAGATGACGTTCTATTAAGACGGGACAAGCTCTCACCGCCGATATGACGTTAATGCTGAACGGGACAAAGGGAACGACGCCGGCCCACCGCCGGGGAAGGCAGACAATAAGGCTTTCCGTTTTCTTGTCCCGTCGGGCCGGTCCGCGGCCGGGGCTCGCGGTCCGTTTGGAGGGGATCTCTTACCGCCTGCGCAAAGGGCGCAGGCGCCGAGATGACGTTCTGATCAGACGGGACAAGCTCTCACCGCCGATATGACGTTAATGCTGAACGGGACAAAGGGAACGACGCCATGCCCGCCGCCGGGATGTGGTTTGAGCAGGCCGCGCACGCCAAAAGTGTCGGAAATCACAGGTTTTGCGGTGATTTTCGCATATATTTATACTGTTTTTGCATTATAATATTATTGAGAAAAGTTTTTAAGGAGATGCAAGCATGAGCAAGATCAGATTTGCCGTTTTGGGCAGCGGCGGGCGCTGGATGAGCGTGGACAACGTATATCCCCAGCATCCCGACGTGGAGTTTGTGGCGCTGTGCGACAACGCCACCGGTATGGTGGAGGAGGCGGCGGCCCATTACAAGCAGAGCATGGGCAAGGATATAGCCATCTATCACAGCTATGAGGAGCTGATAAAAAACGCCTCCTACGACGCCATCATCATAGATATGGACCCGGACCAGCAGGCGGACTACGCCGTAGCGGAGATGGAGCGGGGCATCCACGTGCAGACCGAGGTGCCGGCGGCCTGGACCATAGACCAGTGCTGGAAGCTGGTCCGGGCGGTGGAAAAGACCGGCTGCAAATATCAGCTGGCGGAGCAGGCCCGCTACTGGAATTTCATCCGCATCTGGCGGGAGATGGCCGCCAGGGGCGAATTCGGCAAGATCATCTACGCCGAGGCGGAATACCTCCACTACGAGCCCAGATGGGACTGGTTCCAGAACGTGGAGACCAGGCGGCGGATCTGGACCGACGATCCTTCCTACTATGACGACCCGAACTACACCTACACCTGGAGAGGCCGGTGCTTCGAAAATCCCATCTGGTATCTGCCCCACTCCCTGTCCCCTCTGCTGTCCATTACCGGCGGCAGGATAGAGAGGGTCAGCTGTCAGGGCACCCGGGCCGGCTCCTACGCCTCAAAGGGCTTCAGGGCCAGAGACATAGAGTGCGCTCTGATGTACAACTCCGACGACATAGTCTTTTCCCTGCGGGCGGGCTTTTCTTCCCCCTACGGCCACAAAAAGGAGACCGGGGCCCACTGGTATCAGATCAAGGGCTCCGAAAAGAGCGTGGAGTGGGCCCGCACGGACCTGGAGGAGGACTGCGGCAAGAGCTACAGCCTGGAGACCGACTGGGTGCGCCATCCCGAATGGGGCTGCCCCGATCCGGATGCTCCCGAGGAATTCAGACGGGCTCTCCACGGCGGCACGGACTACTATCCCATGTATTATTTCGTGGACGCCATCAAGAGCGACAAGCAGCCCCCTATGGACGTCTATAAGGCCGTGGAATGCGCGGCGCCCGCAGTGCTGGCTATGGAATCGGCCCAAAAGGGCGGCGAGCTGCTCACAGTCCCCGATTTCAGGAGCGGAAAATGACAGTATATTATTACGCAGATCCCGAGGCCCGGCGGCAGGCCGCGGACAAGGGCGGGTGGTGGACCCCCGCCTATATCCCCTGCCTCCTCACGGAGCTGGGCGTCACTGCCGAGCCTCTGGCCCCCGGCGCCGAACCGGGTCCCGACGACGTGGTCTTTGCCCCGGCGGGGACGGAGCTGCCCCCCTGCAAGCGGGTGCTCTGGCCCGTCACAGACCGGAAGGAGCGGGGCGTAAAAGGAGTTTTTGACCTGGAAGGGGTCAGGGTATTTTTGTCCGTGCCCCTGACAGGAGAGCCCGTCTCGGAGACGGAGGACTCTCTCACCTTCGGCTTTGACCTGCCCGGGCAGCTGTGGTTTGCCGGCGACGGCTTCCCCAGGCCGCCTCAGAACTTCTTCGTGGGCCGGATCCCCGACGCGGTCCCCGTGGACTGTCCCGACAAGGCTGTGGAGCCCTACAACGCCGCCCTGCTGCGGCGGCTGGCCCGGACCCTGAGGAAGTGGGGCGTGCCCATGTTCGCTCCCCTGCCTCCCCTGGAAGGGCTGCTGCCCGACGTGGGCCTCACCGTGTCCGGCGACGACGACGCCTGCTCCGCCGACATCAATCTGGAGGCCGGCAGCGTCATGAACGGTCTGGGCATCAGATATCACATCAACGCCATGCCCACGCCGGACGGAAAGTTCATCATGTCCCGGGAGGACTATGACACCCTGAGGGCCATGGGCACCGAGACGGCCCTGCATCTGGACCTGACGGTCAAGCCGGAGGACACTCCGGGGGAGACCCGGCGGCAGGCGGCTCTGTTTGAAAGCTATTTCGGCGACAGGCCCGTCACCAACTGCAACCACTGCCTGATACAGGTGGGAGAGTGCGACGAGAGGCTGGAGGCTCTGGCCGCCGCCGGGGTCATAGCCGACAACTCCAAGAACGGAGACCCCGACCCGGAGGATATCAACGGCTTTGATATGACCGGCTTCGGCTTTGGCTTCATACACCCCCGCTACACCCTCAACCGGAAAGGGGAATGGATCGACTGTATGGAGATCCCCCAGAACTACTATGAGCCCAGGGTAGGGGGCAAATACGGCTCCGACACGGAAAAGCTGCGCCGCTACTTCGCCATAGGCGAAAAGTATATGGGCGTGTGCCAGCTGTTCATCCATCCCCACTATCTGTGCTCGGACAACCCCCACTCTGCCTGGTCCGTGGCCGCCCTCAGGGCCGCCAAGGGCTTCCTGCAGGGTAAAAGGGTGTGGCAGACCACCGTCAACGACCTGGCCGTGTGGTGGCGCAACAGGCGGCTCGGCTCTCTGGAGATGAAGGACGGAGCCATTGCGGCGGAGGTCAAGGCGCCCTCCATAGTCCTGCTGCCCGAGGGCTTCGACACCACCGGCAGCGACTATCCCGTCAGGACCGCCCCGTCCGGCCTGAAATACGTGGCTCTGCAGAAGCCCGGCCGGCACGAGATACCCCTGAGAAAGCTGAAGGAGTGGGAAAAATAAAATATGAGAGCCGTTTTTTCGTGAAAATGCGAAAAATGTGATATAATATAAGTGAGTGTTCAAGCGGGAGTCTTTTTTTCATATTCACTCCCGGCAGTCTCTTTATGAACTGTAACATTCTTACCTCCTATTGAGAGGGTGAGAATCCCTCCTTTTCTTGCAGAGAATCCGTTCTCTGCTTTTTTTTGTGTCCGGGGGCCGGCGGTGTGTTATAATATCATTGAATACTCCCGAGAGAGGCTGACCCATGAAAATACTCGCCGCGGCCGCGGCGCTGCTCTTCCTGTCCCTGGCCTGCGCCGCGCTTCCGGCGCAAAAGCCGGTGTATGTGCTGGACCTGTCCCCCATGGCCCTCAGAGGCGCCGCCGCCCGGGAGGATGCCGAAAAGCTGTGGGACACCCTGCTGCTGGCCGCCTGCATCCAGGGGATAGCCAACCGCCGGTCGCCGGAGGTGTATCTGATATTCACGGGCACCGAGGCCTCGGAGGACGGCTCCTGCGACCGGTTCTGGCTCTCGGTGATGGAGAAGGGCTTTCTGAAGGGCAGGCCCCAAAAGCCCGTCAGGGACGTGTGGATGCTGACGGACATCTTCAGGAGCAGGGTGAAGGGGCTGTGCGTCTATGACCCGGAGGTGCCCGCCACCTGCAACGCCGCCGTCACGGCCGCCGGCTGCGAGGACCTGCTGTGCGTCCGCTATGACCCGGCGCCGTCTTCCGCATATTCCCGGCTCCGAAAGACCTTTCCCGTCAAGCGGTGGCTCATAGGGCCCGACGGCTCCCGCCTCTTCACGGGCCGGGGCACCGTGCCCGGGACCGACCTCCCCTCCAGCGGCTCCGCCAAGTGCGACGCCTATCTGTGGGCCAAGGCCAAATATCTGGACACGGGCAGGTGCGACCCCTCTCTGCTGGGCTATTACATCGACGCCTGCTGGCTCAGAGACCCGGCGGGGCGCCCTTCCTCCTGTGCCCTGGGGAACCGGGACCTGCTCATCAGCCGCCGGGGCTTTTGCTTTGACCTGTCCCCCTGGGACGACGAGATACCCGGCGACGAGCCGGACCGGCAGGGCGGCTCGGACCCGGAGACCCTGAAGAGCATACTGCGGAGCTGCTGGGAGAAAACGGAGGGCAAAAAGCTCATCACCGTGTGCGGCTTCCTCCCCTGGGACAAAAAATACAGCGCGGTCTCCGGGGGCAGGCACGGAGTGGTGGAGGGCGAGTGGAAGCTGGCGGAAATACTGTCCTCCCACAACGCCTGCCTGGACGCCGACGCCATCAATTACTGCGGCATGTGCAACGCCTCCTTTTTCCGGTGGGAGCCCCTGCGCCGCCGATACCCCCAGACCGCTCCCCGGACCGCGGAAGCCCAGGCCGGCAACAAGTGCTACGTCTGCTTTTACGCCGGGGACTACGACTCCGCGGCCTGGATGTATCAGAATCTGCCCGCCATATGGAACGACCCGGCCCGGGGCGGGGAGCCCATGTGCTGGGGCTTCAACCCCAATCTGGCCGGGCGCTTTCCCACCGGCTTCAACTACGTCCGGGGGACCGCCACGGACCGGGACTGGTTCGTGGGAGGCGACTCGGGAGCCGGCTATCTGAACCCGGGCTTTCTGGCGGAGCCCCGGCCCTCCGGGCTCCCCTCGGGAGTCTCTGCCTGGGCCGGGACCTGCGCCCGGTGGTACAGGCAGTTTGACCTGGATATCACCGGCTTTTTGCTGGAGGGCAACGCTCCGCCCATGACAGAGGAGCTGTGGGATGCGCTGGAGAGCTTTTCCCCTATGGGCGCCGCCGGCATGTATATGGAGGAAGCGGGCCTGCGGGGCCGGATGCCCTTTGCGCTGAACCGCTATGACCTCATAGATTTTGACAAGACCCGCAAGGAGGCCAATGCAGACGCGATCGCCCGGCTGGCCCGGGAAAAGACCCCCTGCTTCCTGCTGGTGCGGCATATACTGTGGACCCCGTCGGAGCAAAAGGAGTTCATGGAGCTCCTGTCGGGGAAGGGGGAGTTTGTCCAGACGGACATATACACCTTTATGGCCCTGGTGAAGGACTTTTGCCGGAAGGGCGGGGTCTATACGC
>JAFZNQ010000131.1 GCA_017552965.1 Abditibacteriota bacterium
ACATCCCCGAGGATGACCCCCGCAACGCCGCCACCATCGCCGACAACGTGGGCGACAACGTAGGCGACTGCGCCGGTATGGCTGCAGACGTGTTTGAGTCCTACGAGGTCACCCTGGTAGCCGCCATCATCCTGGGCGCCGCTACGGCCACCACGGGCGCTTCCGGCGCTTCCATCCTGGCCATGGTCGTCTATCCTCTGCTTATCCGCGCCATCGGCGTGTTTGCCTCCATCATAGGCATCTATTCGGTCCATGGCTCCGACGACATCAAGTCGGACCCCATGAAGCCCATTTCCAACGGCTACATCCTGTCCGGCATCCTGGCCATCATCGGCTTCTTTGCCGTGTCCTACGTGGTGTTCCAGAAGCAGCCCGTAGAGATCGAAGGACAGATCATAGACTGGTGGCGCTTTGCCCTGGCCAACCTCTTCGGTGTGGTCCTGGCCTTCATCATTGAAAAGCTCACCCAGTATTACACCGCCACCGACAGCCGCCCCGTCAGCGAGTGCGCCGCCTCTTCCAAGACCGGCCCCGCCACGGTCATCCTGTCCGGCTTCGGCTCCGGCCTTGAGTCCGCCGTGTGGTCTCTGGTAGCTGTGGGCGTGGCTGTGCTGGCTTCGGCCATCATATTCCCTCAGCACGCTATCCTGGCCGCCTACGGCGTGGCCCTTTCCGGTCTCGGCCTGCTGTCCACCACCGGCTTCATGCTGGCTATGGACACCTACGGCCCCATCTCCGACAACGCCAACGGCGTGTTTGAAATGTCCGGCGCCCTCAAGGAGCCCGACGTGGATCCCAACGCTCAGCAGATAGTGGCCAACCTGGACGCCGTGGGCAACACCACCAAGGCTCTGACCAAGGGTCTGGCCATCGCCACGGCAGTCATCGCCGCCGTGTCCCTGTTCCACTCCTTCATGGAGGATGCCGGCCTGACCGCCATCGCAGTGGACAAGACCCACATCTTCATAGGTCTCCTCATCGGAGGCGCCATTCCCTTTATGTTCTCCTCCATGGCCATCAACGCCGTGAACAGAGCAGCCTTTGACCTGGTGCGGGAGGTCCGCAGACAGTTCAGAGAGATCAAGGGCATCATGGACTACGACCCCAGAAGCGGCAGCGAGGAGGGCAAGCCCGACTACCAGAAGTGCGTGGAGATATCCACCGCCGCCGCTCAGACAGAGCTGCTGAGCCCTGCTCTCCTGGCAGTGTGCTCCCCCGTATTTATCGCCTTCTCTCTGGGCGTTGACGCCCTGGGCGGCTTCCTGGCCGGCGCCATCCTGTCCGGTCAGCTCCTGGCTGTGCTGCTGTCCAACGCCGGCGGCCTCTGGGACAACGCCAAGAAGAAGATCGAAGACGGTATGTTCGGAGGCAAGGGCACCGAAGAGCACAAGGCCACCGTGGTGGGCGACACCGTAGGCGACCCCTTCAAGGATACCGCCGGCCCCGCCATCAACCCTCTGATCAAGGTCATGAACCTGGTCGCTCTGCTGCTGGCTCCCATCCTGGTGCTGGACGAGTTCGGCTATATGCCGGTCTCTCCCATGGTCCGGGTGGTGGTCAGCGTGGTAGCCGCCTGCCTGCTGGGCATAGCCATTGTCCGCAGCCGCAGAGGCTCCATCAGCGCCGACGAATAGACTGCAAGATAGTCAAAACCCGCCGTCAGGCGGGTTTTTTCTTTTGGCCGGGGCTTTTGCGTTGATTTATCCCCCGGTTTGTGGTAATATATGTATGATGATTTTTTTGATTACAAGGACGGACACATGGGCAAAAAGGAATTACACGTGATATCCCATACCCACTGGGACAGAGAATGGTATTACACCAGACAGCAGTTCCAGGTGCAGCTGGTGGACCTGTTTGACAACCTGCTGGCCATATTGGACAAGGATCCCACCTTCAAGTTTTTCAATATGGACTGCCAGACCATCGTGCTGGAGGACTACCTGCAGGTCAAGCCCCAGAACAGGGCCAGGCTGGAAAAATACATCCGGGAGGGCCGCATCGTGGTGGGCCCCTGGTATCAGCTGAACGACGAAAACCTGGTCAGCGGCGAGTCCACCGTGCGCAGCCTTCTCATAGGCAGCGCCATAGCCAATGAGTTCGGAGCCCGTTCCGACGTGGGCTATCTGCCCGACCAGTTCGGCAACGTGTCCCAGATGCCTCAGATATTCAGGGGCTTCGGGCTGGACTCCTCCATCATGGGCCGGGGCTACAGCCAGAAGGACATCCACGTGGACCGGCAGTCCATGGAGTTCATCTGGAAGGGCGCCGACGGCTCCGAGGTCCTGGCTTCCGCCATGGCCTTCTGGTACAACAACTTCGAGCGCATCCCCGAGGACGAGGAGCAGGCCCTGGAGTTCGTGGACGGCGTGTGTGAGCGCATGCTGCCTCTGGCGGCCACCGACACCCTGCTCCTGATGAACGGCGTGGACCATTTTGAGCCCCAGCACAACGTGGGCCAGCTCATAGACAAGCTCAATGAAAAGCTGGACGACCGGGTGCTCATCCACTCCACTCTGGACAGATACGTGGCAGCCATCAAAAAGGCCGTCAGTGACAAGGGCATAGACCTGCGGATCTATCCCGAGGCGGAGCTGCGGTATGACGACAACTACAACGTGCTGGCGGGCACTCTCACGGCCAGGCTCTATCTGAAGCAGGCCAACAACGAGTGCGAGCAGTATCTGGAAAAGGTGGCGGAGCCCGTCAACGCCTTCAATCTCATCACCGGCGGCGAGTATTACTCCGACTTTATCCGCCTGGCCTGGAAGACCCTCATGCAGAATCATCCCCACGATTCCATCTGCGGCTGCTCCATAGACCGGGTGCACAAGGACATGGAGGCCCGTTTCTCCCAGGTGAAGGAATGGACCGAGCGGGTCACCAAGAAGGCCGCCTGGCAGCTGACGGAAAAGATAGGCACCACCGACAAGACCATCGTGGTCTTCAATCCTCTCAACTTTGTCCGGTCGGAGGTCATGGACGTGGACCTCTACTATCAGCTCAACGACAAGACCAGGGGCGTGCCCCTGCCTCCCGACCCGACGAGAGACGTGCAGGCCTTCAAAATAGTGGACCCTCAGGGGGAGGAGATACCCTTCTACGTGCTGGACAACAAGGTGGAGATCCGGGAGATCACCCATCCGGTGGTGCTGCCCATGGCCGCCCGCTTCCGCCATTACAGGCTGAAGCTGCTGGCCCGGGACGTGCCCGCTATGGGCTACAAGGCCTTTACGGTGGTGCCCCAGCCCTCCTGGCCCCGGTTTGAGAAGAGCTTTGTGCCCAAGCTCTACAAGAAGAACGCCATCACCAACGGCCTGGTCACCGTGAAGCTGGACAAGAACTCGGTGCACATCAAGGACCTGACCCTGGGCAAGACCATAGACAACGCCGGCATGATAGAGGAGAGCGGCTGCCACGGCGACGAATACCGCTTCATCGCCCCTGCCGACGACACTGTGTACAGCTCCCTGGGCGCCATGAAGAGCTTTGCCGTCAAGGACCAGTCCCCCGTGTCCGCCTCCCTCATAGTCAGCTATGACATGCAGGTGCCCGAGACCACCGACGTCCACGGCCGCAGCGACAAGCTGGTCAGCTGCCCCGTCACCGTCACCTACACGGTGAACGCCGGCTCTCCGAGAGTGGATATACGGACCGAGATAGAGAACAATGCCAAAAACCACCGGTTCAGGATGATGTTCCCCACGGGCATATCCTCCGACAGCGCCTTTGCGGAGATGCCTTTTGACGTGTATGAGCGCAGCAAGGAGCGCCCTGCCGACTGGCACAACTACAACCCCGGCTGCGCCCAGAAGACCTTTGTGTGCCTGTCCGACGGCATAGACGGCGTCACCGTCATCAACAAGGGCCTGCCCGAATACGAGGCTCTGTCGGACAAGGATTCCACCCTGGCCGTCACCCTGCTGAGAAGCACGGGCATCCTCTCCGGCGGCGGAGACGTGGCCAACGACAAGTTCACTCCCGACGCCCAGTGCCTGGGCAAGCGGACCGCCGAGACGGCCATCTGCATGCACAAGGGCAGCTACGCCGACTCGGTCAGCTGGAACTACGCTCACAGCTTCAACGCCCCCATGTATTACAAGCAGACGGACGCCCACGAAGGCGAGCTGCCTCAGGAATGCTCCTTCGTGACCATCTCCGAGCCCAGAGTGGCCTTCTCCGCCCTGAAAAAGGCCGAGAGGGACAACGCGGTCATCCTCAGGGTGTACAACCCCACCGGAGAGCTGCTGGAGGGCGTGCGCATAGGCTTTACCGCCGGCTGCAAGGCCGCCAGGCTGGTGAACCTGAACGAAGAGACCATAGAGCCTCTCGCCATGGAGGAGGGCGCCGTGACTATGGACATAGGTCCCAAGAAGATAGTCACCATAGCCTTTGACCTGGAAAAGGAATACGAGAGACCCTATCCTCCTCAGTATATGGAAAACTCCTGACACACACAAGTCCATCGCAGGCGGCGGGACCCCGGTCCCGCCGCCTGTTCCCTCTTGAATATACGGTCCCTTTTGTGATAAAATCTATTAGTGTGAAACACTCAAGGGAGCAGCTATGGACGGCATCATCAATCCTCATTCCGATTTTGACACGGCAAAGCAAGAATTTATCAATTGCCTGAAGAACAATCTGCAGCGGCGTCTGGCCAAAAACAACATCAACACCAACGAGTACGACCGTTATATGGCTCTGGCCTACACGGTGCTGGACCACATGGTGGACAGATGGATCGAGACGGACCGGGCCTACTCCGCAGTGAGGCCCAAGCGCATCCACTACATATCCATGGAGTTTCTGATGGGGCGGGCCCTGTCCAACAACCTCATCAGCCTGGGGCTCTACGACGTGGCCCGGGAGGCTCTCATGGAGCTGGGCTACGACCTGGAGGAGACGGCGGACTTTGAAAAGGACGCGGCTCTGGGCAACGGAGGCCTGGGGCGGCTGGCCGCCTGTTTTCTGGACTCCATGACCAACCTGGGCATCCCCACCCACGGCTACGGCATCCTGTACGAATACGGCATGATGAAGCAGACCATCGAGCGGGACCGGCAGAGGGAAAAGCCCGACGTGTGGCTGAACATACCCTATCCCTGGGCCATCAGCCGCGTCACGGAGACCACCGAGGTGAACTTTGGGGGCTACGTGAGCCGCGAGGGCACTGACACCACCAAAGAGAGCCGCTGGCACACCTCCGAAAAGCTGCTGGCGGAGGCCCACGACATCCCCGTGTACGGCTACAACAATTCCAACGTAAACGTGCTGCGGCTGTGGTCCGCCCACTCGGCCAGCGAGTTCAACCTGGACTCCTTTTCCGAGGGCCGCTATATGGACGCCTGCCAGGCCCAGGTGCTGTCGGAGAACGTGACCAAGGTGCTCTATCCCAACGACAGCGACATGAGCGGCAAGAGGCTCCGCTTCCAGCAGGAATACTTTTTGGTGGCTGCCTCCCTGCGGGACATAGTCAACAGATTTTACCGGGAGCACGGGGGCAACTGGGACGTGTTTGCCGACAAGGTGGGCATACAGCTCAACGACACCCATCCGGGCCTGAGCATAGCCGAGCTCATGCGCATCATGGTGGACGAGGAACACATAGGCTGGGACAAGGCCTGGGACATCACTCAGAAGGTGTTTGCCTACACCAATCACACGGTGCTGCCCGTGGCCCTGTAGGAGTGGCCCATCAGCCTGCTGGAGGAGCTGCTGCCCCGGCATATGGAGATCATCTACAACATCAACCATTTCTTCATGGAGCAGGTGGGCATCAAGTATCCCGGGGACGACGGCAAAAAGCAGCGTATGTCCATCATCAACGACCGGAGCAGGCGGGTGCGCATAGCCAATCTGTCCGTGGTGGGCTCCCACAAGGTGAACGGAGTGGCCGCCCTCCACAGCGAGCTGCTGAAGACCACCCTGTTCAGGGATTTTGCCCAGATGTATCCCGAGCGGTTCACCAACGTGACCAACGGCGTGACGCCCCGCCGCTGGATGTTTGCCGCCAATCCCCTGCTCACGGAGCTCATCAGGGAGGCCATAGGCGACGGCTGGATGCGGGACCTGGAGCGGCTGCGGGAGCTGGAGCCCTTTGCGGAGGACGCCGGCTTCAGGGAGAGCTGGACCCGGGTGAAGAAGGCCAACAAGGAGCGCTTTGCCGCTTTTCTCAGCAGGGACGCCGGCCTCCGGTCGGACCCCTCCTTTATGCTGGACGTGCAGGTGAAGAGGATACACTTCTACAAGAGGCAGCTGCTGTTTCTCCTGTATATCCTCTACAGATATTTTGACCTGAAGGAGGACCCGTCCAAATATCCGGTGCCCCGGTCCTTTGTCATGGGAGGCAAGGCTTCTCCCAGCTACCACGCCGCCAAGGAGCTCATCTATTTTGCCAACCGGGTGTCCCACATCATCGGCAGCGATCCGGACGTGCGGGACAGGATGGGCTTTGTTTTCCTGCCGGACTACCGGGTCAGCGCCGCGGAGATAGTCATGCCCGCCGCCGACCTGTCGGAGCAGATATCCACCGCCGGCTACGAGGCCTCCGGCACGGGCAATATGAAGTTTGCCCTCAACGGGGCCCTGACCATAGGCACCCTGGACGGCGCCAACGTGGAGATCAGGGACTGCGTGGGGGAGGACAACATCTTCATCTTCGGCCTCAACGACACGGAGGTCCGGGAGCTGCGGCCCGGCTACGACCCCGCCGCCTTTGCCGCCCGCATACCGGGCCTGCAGAAGATATTTGACCTCATCAGAGGCGACTTTTTCTGCGCGGACAATCCCGGGGGCCTGCGGTTCTTCGCGGACTATCTCACCGGGCAGGACGAGTATATGGTCATGGCGGACTTTGAGTCCTATCTCAGGGCCCAGAACGAGGCGGACCTGCTCTACACCAGGCCGGAGGAATGGGCCCGCAAGTCCATTCTGAACGTGGCCCGGTCGGGCTACTTCTCCTCGGACAGGAGCATCAGGGAATACAACGACAAGATATGGGGAGCCATGCCCGTGGTGGTGCCCCGCACCGAATACGGCAAGGGGAAATAGAGACATGTTTCTGTTCCGTCTGCCCCGCCTCATGAGCCGCCTGTCCCTGGCGGTGGTCATAGCCCTGCTGGCGGGCGGCATGTATTACAAGAACAAGGAATTCGTGGCCCTGGGGGGCGTGCTGTACAAATACAGAGGCGCCGCCGCCACGGTGAAGGTGCCGGAGGGCGTGAAGGTCATCGGCAAGGGGGCCTTTGCCAAGAACGCCGCCGTGGAAAGAGTGGAGCTGCCTGACTCGGTGGACAGCGTGAGAGACCTGGCCTTTGCCGGCTGCCCCCGTCTGAAGCGGGTGCGCCTGTCGCCGAACCTGTCCCAGCTGGGCAAGGGGGCCTTTACCGGCTGCGGCAGCCTGGAACGGATCACCATCCCCTCCAAGGTCACCAACATAGAGGAGCTCACCTTTGCCGACTGCAAGTCTCTGGAGAGCGTGACCCTGCCCGCAGGCCTGCTGGCCATCAGAAACGGGGCCTTCACCGGCTGCGGGCGGCTGAAGGAGATAGATTTTCCCTCCCGCCTGGCCACCATAGAGGCGGGAGCCTTCGGGCTGTGCAAGTCCCTGGAGACCGTGAAGCTGGGCCCCTCCGTGACCTTTATAGGCCCGGCGGCCTTTGTGCCCGGGGGCAAGCTGGCCATCAAGGCCAAAGAGGGCTCCGCCGCGGCGGAATACGCCCGTAAAATGCATATCAGGCTGCAGACCTATTGATATCCCCGGGGGAGACAGGGTTGGACAACACAGATATCAAGCGGCTGGTCTTTTCTTTTCTGGACAGAGTGGAAAAGCCGGGCCGGTACACCGGAGGCGAGCTGAACTCCGCGCCGCGGAACGGCGGGGAGAAGGCCGCCTTTTGCCTGTGCTTCCCCGACATCTACGAGGTGGGCATGAGCAACCTGGGCCTCAGGATACTCTACGCCGTCCTCAACGCGGAGCCGGACACCGTGTGCGAGCGCTGCTTTGCTCCCGCCGCCGATATGAGGCGGCTGATGGAGGAGGCGGGCGCCCCCCTCTATTCTCTCGAATCCTTTGCCCCTCTCTCTTCCTTTGACGCCGTGGGCTTTTCCATGGCCTACGAGCTGTGCTACACCACCGTGCTGGACATGCTGCGGCAGGGAGGCATCCCCGTCTTTTCCCGGGACAGGGGGGACCGGGACCCCATAGTCATAGCCGGAGGGCACACCGCCACCAATCCCGCCCCCATGGAGCCCTTTATAGACGCCTTTGCCATAGGCGACGGCGAAGATACCATACTGGACGTGAAGAACGCCGTCACAGCCCACAAGGGCAGCCGCCGGGACATACTGGAGGCCCTGGCCCGGGTGGAGGGGGTCTACGTGCCCGGCCTGACCCGGACCCGGACGGAGGCCCGGCTGGCGCGGGATATGGACAGGGCGCCTTTTCCCCTGAGGCCGGTGATACCCAATATACGCATAGTCCACGAGCGGGTGATGCTGGAGGTCATGCGGGGCTGCTCCCGGGGCTGCCGCTTCTGTCAGGCGGGCTTTATACAGAGGCCCGTGAGGGAAAAGAGCCTGAACACCCTTCTCAGGGACTCGGAAGCCCTGTGCCGGGCCACGGGCTACGAGGAGATAGCCCTCACCAGCCTGTCCTCCACGGACCACTCCCAGATAGAGGAGCTGGTCTCCAGGCTGACGGAGGCCTACGCCGGCAGCAGGACTGGCATATCCCTGCCTTCCATCAGGGCCGACGTGTCCTGCGTGGAGCTGGCAGACCGGATACAGAGCGTGCGCAAGAGCGGCCTCACCTTTGCCCCGGAGGCCGGGAGCCAGCGCCTGAGAGACGTGATCAACAAGAATCTCACGGAGGAGGACCTGTTTTCCTCGGTGGGAGCCGCCGCCGAAAAGGGCTGGAAGCGGGTGAAGCTGTATTTTATGACCGGCCTGCCCTATGAGACAGACGAGGACGCCCTGGCCATACCGGACCTGGTCCGCAGGGTGCAAAAATACGCCCGGACCATCAGCCCCGGCTTTACGGTGGGCCTCACCATTTCCCCCTTTGTGCCCAAGCCCCACACTCCCTTTCAGTGGGAGCCCATGGAGGACCCGGAGGTCATAGAACACCGGATAGAGCTGATACGCAGCGGCATGCCCAAAGGGGTGCATCTCAGCTGGCACGAGCCCGCGGCCTCCCGGGTGGAGGCGGCCCTGGCCAGAGGCGGCGCAGAGACCGCCGGCGCCGTGTATGCGGCCTTTATGGCCGGCGCCCGGCTGGAGCAGGACGCCTTTTCGGAGGAGATATGGGAGCAGGCCTTTGCCGGAGAGGGCCTCACCATAGGGGAGCTGGCAGGGAGGCGCTTTGCGCTGGACGAGCCCCTGCCCTGGGACCATATAGGCGTGGGGGTGCGCAAGGAGTTTTTGGCGGAGGAAAACCGCCGGGCCTCCCGGGCCGCCGTCACCCCGGACTGCCGGACCCACGGCTGCAACGGCTGTATGCAATACACCGAGCTGTGCGCCGCCCGGGGCCGGCGGGAGGAGCCCGTGTATCAGCCCCAATTGCCCCAGCCCGACGACAAGGGCAGCGTGGGCACCTGCCTTTTCAGATTTTCCAAGGGGCCGGACCTGCGCTTCATCAGCCATCTGGACCTGATGGGGGTCTTTGAGAGGGCCGTGCGCATAGCCCGGGTGCCCGTGTGGTTTACCAAGGGCTTCAATCCCAAGCCCGGCATATCTCTGGGGCAGGCCCTGGCCCTGGGAGCCACGGCGGACAACGACACCTTTTTCATGCGGGTCCACTTGGACGGCACGCCGGACCAGGCCGGGCGCCTCATGGACGCCCTCAACGAAGCCCTGCCTCCCGCCATCCGCCTGCGCAGCGCCGCCCTCTACGACGAGATCAAGAGGCTCCCGCCTCCGGAGGCCAGCGAATACAGGCTGGGTATATCCGCCTCCCGGCAGGCCCTGGAGCAGGCGGCAGGGGAGCTGCTGGCCCGGAAGTCCCTGCCCGTCACCCGGGTCAAGGAGGGCAGGCAAAAGACCGTGGACCTGAGGCCCCTTATCGGGAGCCTGACCTGCGGGGAGGGCACTGTGACGGCCCTGCTGCCCCACAGGGAAAACACGGCCAAGCCCTCGGAGATATTTGCCCTTTTCCGGGAGCTGCTGCCCGGGGCGGAGCTGACGGAGGTATGCCGCACCGACGTGATCATGCCGGAGCCCTTCCGATGAAGACCCGGGAGGAGGTGCTCGGCTTTGCCCTGAGCCTGGGAGACGTGTATCAGGACGCCCCCTTTGACGCCAATTGGCAGCTGGTGCGCCTGAAGAAGAACCGCAAGGCCTTTGTGTTCGTGTATGACCGGGAAGGGGTCACTTGGATCAACGTGAAGTGCCGGCCGGAGATGACCGGCTTTTGGCGGGAGGGCTTTGAGGGAGTGACGCCCGCCTACCACATGAACAAGACCCACTGGAACACGGTGATACTGGACGGCTCCGTGCCCGAGGACGCGGTGAAGCAGATGATCGAAGACAGCTTTGAGCTGGTGGACCGATGAAGGCAGATTCCCGCCATTTGGAGCAGGCCCCCCTGAAGGGCCTCATCATACGGCTGGCCATACCCGCCGCCGTCAGCATGCTGGTCACCACAGTGTACAATATGGCGGACACCTATTTCGTCAGCCGCCTGGGCACCTCCGCCTCGGGAGCCGTGGGAGTGGTGTTTGGCCTCATGGCCGTGCTGCAGGCCTTTGGCTTTATGTTCGGCCAGGGAGCAGGCAGCCTCATTTCCCGGAGCCTGGGGGCAGGGGACCCGGCCAAGGCGGACAGAGTGGCCATACTGGCCTTTGTGTCCGGCATAGGCTGCGGCCTGCTGATGGCAGTCTGCGGCATAGCCTTTCTGGACCCCCTGGTCCGGGCCCTGGGCAGCACCCCCACCATATTGGTCTATTCCCGGGCTTACGCCCTGTGGGTGCTGCTGGCGGCCCCCTTCCTCCTGGGGAGCCACGTCATGAACAATATTCTCCGCTACGAGGGCAGGGCCTCTCTGGCCATGATAGGGCTGGGAGCCGGCGCCTGCCTGAACATGATAGGCGACCCCCTGCTCATATTCGGCCTGAAGCTGGGCATTACCGGCGCCGGCATCTCCACCGCCGTGAGCCAGCTGGTGAGCTTTGGCCTGCTGTGGTACATGTTCGCTTCCGGCCGCTCCGGCCTGAGGCTGAAGCTGGAAAACCTGTCCTTCCGCCTGAACGAATTTGCCGACGTGTGCGGCACCGGCTTTCCCAGCCTGGTGCGCCAGGGCATGAACTCGGTGACCATCATGGTCCTCAATTACTACGCCGCCCGGCTGGGAGGCGACGCGGCCGTGGCCGCCATGTCCATCGTGGGACGGGTGAATTTTGCCCTCTTTGCCGTGGGCCTGGGGCTGGGGCAGGGCTATCAGCCCGTGGCCGCCTACTGCTACGGCGCCGGCAACTACAGGCGGGTGATAGCCGGCTACTACTTCACCTGGAGCGTGTCGCAGATCATCATCAGTGTACTGGCCCTGGGGGGCATAGTCTTTGCCCGGGATATAGTCACCCTGTTCCGGGACGACCCCGAGGTGATACGCATAGGTACATTTGCCCTGCAGGCCCAGGTCTTCGCCCTCATAGCCGCCCCCTATCAGGTGTCCAGCAACATGCTGCTCCAGAGCACCGGCCAAAAGCTGTCCGCCAGCCTGCTGTCGCTGCTGAAAAACGGGCTGTATTTCATCATACTGGTGAGCATCTTCACCCGCCTGTGGGGCATCCTCGGCCTGCAGACCGCCCAGCCCGTGGCCGACGCCCTCACCGCCATTACCACCATCCCCTTTGCCTCAGCCTTCCTGGCCCGGCTGCGAAAAGGCCCGGCCCCCCGCGCAGAATAAAAATAACCGTTCTCCCGGCGTCTGTCCGTCATATCGGCGGCGGGGGCGCCTGCGCCCGCGCCGGTAAGATATCCCCTTCAAACTGTCGGTAATTCCCCGCCTCGTCATCCCGGCGTCTATCCGTCATATCGGCGGCGGGGGCGCCTGCGCCCGCGCCGGTAAGATATCCCCTTCAAACTGTCGGCAATCCCCCGCCTCGTCATCCCGGCGTCTATCCGTCATATCGGCGGCGGGGGCGCCTGCGCCCGCGCCGGTAAGATATCCCCTTCAAACTG
>JAFZNQ010000132.1 GCA_017552965.1 Abditibacteriota bacterium
AACAGTGCTAGCGCTTCTTCCAATTAATAGCGCAATTTTTCGTAAACTTAGCCCCTCTAAGAGATATTTCCGTATACAACACCTCTCTTCTATGGTAAGATGTTTATAGTTCATACGATTTTCCTCCGTAGTTTTGTAGTCAAGCAACTTCATTCTACACGAATTTCGTATGAACTTCTATCTCATTATTACCTGTTGCACTTAATAGTATAATTCACCGGACGAAAAAAAAGCCCCCTTCCGGGGGCTCATATTCAGATGCTATTCGTCCAGTCTCTGCTTCAGGCCTTCTATCTCGGCTCTGATCTCCTTGGGGAGCTTGTCGCCGAACTTGGCGAAAAACTCTTCCATGCCGGGCAGCTCGGCCTTCCAGGCGGCCTTGTCCACGGACAGTATCTCTTCGAGGGTCTCGCGGCTGATGTCCAGGCCTTCCACGTTCAGATCCTCGGGGTTGGGGATGTAGCCTATGGCAGTCTTTTTGGCGTTGGCTTCGCCCTTGCAGCGGCGGACTATCCAGTCCAGCACTCTCAGGTTGTCGCCGAAGCCGGGCCACAGGAAGTTGCCCTCATCGTCCTGGCGGAACCAGTTGACGTGGAATATCTTGGGGGCGTTGGGGTTGTCCTTGGCCATCTCGATCCAGTGACCGAAATAGTCGGCCATGTCGTAGCCGCAGAAGGGCAGCATGGCCATGGGGTCTCTCCGCACTACGCCCACAGCGCCGGTAGCGGCGGCCGTGGTCTCGGAGGCCATGGTGGCGCCCAGGAAGGTGCCGTGGTTCCAGTCAAAGCTCTGGAAGACCAGCGGGGCCAGCTTGGCGCGTCTGCCGCCGAACAGGATGGCCGAAAGAGGCACGCCCTCGGGCTTCTCCCAGTCGGGGGAGATGCAGGGGCACTGGGCTGCGGGAGCGGTAAAGCGTGAATTGGGATGAGCGCCCTTTTCGCCGGATTCGGGAGTCCATTCGTTGCCCAGCCAGTCTATGCCGTGCTTGGGAGTGGTGTCCTTGCCCATGCCTTCCCACCATACGCAGCCGTCATCGGTCTTGACCACGTTGGTAAAGATGGTGTTGCTGCGGGTGGTAGCCAGAGCGTTGGGGTTGGATTTCTTGCTGGTGCCGGGGGCCACGCCAAAGAAGCCCGACTCGGGGTTCAGAGCGTAGAAGCGGCCGTCGGCTCCCTTGCGGATCCAGGCGATATCGTCGCCCAGGGTCTCCACCTTGTAGCCGGGGAAGGACTCGGGCGGGATGAGCATAGCCAGGTTGGTCTTGCCGCAGGCGGAGGGGAAGGCGGCGGCGATGTAGGTCTTGTCGCCCTTCTTGTCCGTGAGGCCCAGTATGAGCATATGCTCGGCCATCCAGCCTTCTTCTCTGGCCAGCCAGGAGGCTATCCTCAGAGCCAGGCACTTCTTGCCCAGGAGCACGTTGCCGCCGTAGCCGGAAGCAAAGCTCCAGATGGTGTTGTCTTCGGGGAAATGCAGGATGCGTCTCTTTTCGATGGAGAGGTCGCCCGTGCAGTGCAGACACTTGGTGAACTCGCCGTCCTCACCCAGCTGATCAATGGCTACCTGGCCCATTCTGGTCATGATCCTCATGTTGAGGACCACGTAGATGCTGTCGGTGATCTCGATGCCCACCTTGGAGAAGGGGCTGCCGGAGGGGCCCATGATAAAGGGCACCACGTACATGGTCCTGCCTTTGAAGGAGCCCACAAAGTTGGCTCCGGTCTCGGCGTAGGCTCTCTGGGGGTCCATCCAGTTGTTGGTGGGGCCGGCGTCTTCCTTTCTGCGGGTGCAGATAAAGGTCAGCTTTTCCGTGCGCGCCACGTCGTTGGGGTCGGTCCTGTGGAGGTAGCAGCCGGGCAGCTTGTCCTGATTTAATCTTTCCAGGACTCCGGTCTCAACAGCTTTGTCCTGCAGCTTGTTTTTTTCCTCTTCGGAGCCGTCGCACCAGACGACCTGGTCAGGCGTACAAAGCTCGATCATCTGATCGACCCAGTCAAGGGCAGCTTTGTTTCTGATTTCCATACATAGTTCTCCTTGAATGAAATAATACAATACAAAAGACCATAGGTCTGCTATATACCATTCTCTATTATACTAAAAACGGCCCCCGTAAGTCAACACAAGAGCGGCCGGGACAGGGCCCGGCCGCTCTCTTTGTCAGTGTATTTCCTTCGCCACCTTGGCGATGGCTTCGGCTATGCAGGCGGTTTCCTCGTCTCCGCCCATGAGGATGGGGGCGGGGATCCATACCGCTTCCTTTGTCAGGATGTTCGTGCCTTTCTGGCAGGCGGACCTTTGATACTTTCTGCCTGTGTGCTTTTCAAAATAGGGCTCCCGCAGCATGCCCATGTCCTCTAGGGAGGGATAGCCCTTGCTGCAGGGGATGCCTTCGGCGTTCAGCGCCTCCACGAATTCGTCCCGTCTGGCGGCCCTGAAGGTGTACATGTAGCCGTTCCACAGGGTGATCCTGGGGTCCTTGCGGGGCAGGGTGATGCCGGGCAGTCCCTCTATGCGGGAGGAGACGTATGCGGCGTTCTTCTGGCGCAGGGCGCACTGCTCCTCCAGCCTGGGGAGCTGGGCTCTCAGTATGGAGGCCTCCCATTCGGCCATTCTGGCGTTGGTGCCCATGACCGTGGAGCCGTCGGCGGCCCGGCCGGAATTGTGGTATTCCCACACCTTGGCGTAGATGGCGTCGCTGTCGGTGGTCACGCAGCCACCCTCGCCGCCGGTGATGGCCTTGCTGCCCTGAAAGCTGAAGGCTGAGGCGTCGCCGAGATGTCCGCACCGGACTCCCTTCCACTGGGAGCCGTGAGCGTGGGCGGAGTCTTCCAGCACCAGTATGCCCTTCTTTTTGGCAAAGGCGTTGATGGCGTCCATGTCGCAGGGGCGGCCGGCTACGTGCACCAGCAGGATGGCCTTGGTGGCCGGGGTGCAGCAGCCCTCCAGCGAGTCGGGGTCTATGTTGCCCGTGTCGGGGTCTATGTCCGCCATGACGGGCATGGCTCCGCACCAGGCGATGGAGGACACGGTGGCCGAGAAGGTGTAGGGAGTGGTGATCACGTCGTCCCCGTAGCCTATGCCGCAGCCCCGGAGCATCATCTCCAGAGCCTGGGTGCCCGTGTTGACACAGACCGCGTGCTTGGTGCCGATGTAGGCGGCAAACTCATTGGCAAAGGTCAGGGCTTCGGCGCCCAGAGTGCCCCATTGTCCCGCGGACAGAGCCCGCAGCAGATTGTGTTTTTCTTCGTCGTTCCAGTAGGGCCAGGAGGGAAAAGTCCCCTTGAATACCGGCGTTCCGCCGTGAATGGCCAGCTTACTCATTGTGGGCCTCCTTTTCTTTCAGTTCGTCCGAGTGGGCTGCTATCTTGTCTATGGCCTCCAGAATGGCTTCGGCCCCCTTGGGACCTCCCAGCAGGGAGCTGTGATACAGCCAGCAGCCCTCGGTGTGGGCTATCAGGTCGTTGGCGGGCAGATGGGGCTTTTGGAAGCGGGCGCCCGTCAGCTTGGTGTAATCCTCGGTGTAGAGCATGGCCATCTCGTATATGGGCTCCGCGTAGCCCTCTCCGGGCAGGCACACGTTTTCCGCCGCGAGAGCATTGATAAAGGCGCTTCTCGAGAGCCCTCCGAGGCCCTCCGGCTTGTAGCGGAAGCAGTACAGGTGATAGGAATTGCGCTCTATCCTCGGGTCCTTTTTCAGGGGCTCCAGGAAGGGGATGTCCGCAAAGGCCTTGTCCAGCAGGGCGGCCGTTTCCATGCGGGTCGTGATCTGGCCGTCCAGATAAGGCAGCTGGGCGGTGAGGACCGCGCACTGCCAGTCGGCCAGCCTGGCGTCGGTGGAGAGGACGGGATGGTCGTAGGTCAGACGGCCGTAGGCTCTGCCGTTGTGGTGCATGCTCCACATCCTTTCGTAGAGGTCCCTGTGGCTGGTGGTGACGGCTCCGCCTTCGCCGGCCGAGATGTTTTTGCTGGCCTGAAAGCTGAAGCACCCGGCGTCTCCGATGGCGCCGGTCCTGACGCCCTTCCACTGCGAGCCGTGGGCGTGGGCGCAGTCTTCGATGAGGTATATGCCGCGCTTTTGGCATATGCTGCGCAGGGCGTCGGCGTCAAAGGGCCTGCCGCCCAGATGGACGCCTATGACGGCTTTGGTGGCCGGGGTGATGAGGGTCTCCACCGAAGCCGGGTCGATGCAAAAGGTGTCGGGGTCTATGTCCGCAAACACGGGCATGGCGCCTGCGTTGACTATGGAATGGACTGTGGCCGAGAAGGTGTAGGGGGTGGTGATCACCTCGTCCCCGCGGCCTATGCCCAGCCCCCGGACCGCCATCTCGATGGCGATGGTGCCGTTGAGGACGGGCAGGGCGCAGGCGGCGCCGGTGTAGCGGGCCCATTCTTCTGCGAACCTGGCGTTTTCGCCGCTCAGGGTGCCCCAGTTGCCGGAGGCAAGGGTGCGCAGCAGCGCCTCTTCTATCTCTTTTGTGGGTCTGGGCCACGCGATGTAGTCCGGAAGAGTCTCCAGGACGGGAGAGCCTCCCAAAATAGCCGGTGTTGTCATGTGTGTCTCCTGTATTATTTTGTGTTTACCAAGCGTGTGATCCAACGCTGTTCCATGTTCTTGATGGCTCCGAGAAAGGCCACCTGTTCCGAAAAGTCGGGAGCGCTGATGTAGGGCAGCTTGCGCCAGCCCGCGTAGCTGAGCAGGCTCCTGGTCTCTCCCACGAACCTGCGGCCGGTCTCTTTGTCGAGATAGACGCAGTCGATGATGATGGCATGGGGGTCCAGTATGCCTATGATGATGTCTATCAGGCTCTTTGCGATACGGGCGTTGCGGGCTATGACCTCATCCTCGGTCATGGTCTTCAGGGCTTCCCGCCAGGCCGCCGTGTTCAGCAGGTTTTCAAAGGTGTCGCCGCCGCAGGGGAGCTGTCCCGGGTCGCCGGCCAGGGAGTTCAGGCCGCTGACCAGGCTGCCGCTGTTGACAAAGGCGCCGCCCACGCCGTCGCCTACAAAGAGGTAGTAGAGACTGTCGGCCTCGGTGTAGTGCTCGGCGCAGGCCGTGGCGGACAGCTTGACGTCTTCCTCTATATAGCAGTCCACTCCCAGAGCGGCGCACAGGGTCTCCCGGAGGGGTATCTCGTTCAGCAGGGGTATGCGGATATTGTTGACCCTGTCCTTATCCGGGTCGTAGGGGCCCGGAGTGATGGCGGCGGCTCCCCTGAGGGCGTATTGCCTTTTCAGGTCGCCTATCTGCTTGAGGAGCCCCTCGAAGCCCTTGCCGTAGTCGGCCCCTTCTATGGACCTGGAGCTGTAGTTTCTCCTGTCTGCGGTGAACAGGGTGTAGGAGGGCATGCTGCTCCGCAGGTCCAGCACCACCCAGACGGGCTCCTCGGTCTTCAGGGCCACGGCCTCCGCCCTGCGGCCGAATTTGTTTTCGGGCTTGTCCGTGTCCGTCAGCTCCACCACGTCGCTGCGCAGCAGCTTGTTGGTCAGATTGGTGACGCTCATAAGGCTGAGCCCCGAGCATTCCATGAGCGTGTGTCTGGTCAGAGGGCCCCTGAAGAGCATCTGGTATATCTTCAGCAGATTTCTGATGCGTATCTGAGTCTGTCCCATCATGCCAGCTCTCCGGGCAGGCGGTCCCTCAGCAGCGCTCCCAGCTGCTCCGCCGCGCCTTTTTGGAATATCTGCCTGCCGTAGAAGAACACGGAGCCTATGGCGGCGTAGCAGCCGCAGTCCCAGTCCTCCCGGGCGGGCAGGTAGCCCAGTATCGCGTCGGCGCAGCCGGCCACGAAGGCCTTGGGCCAGGCCTCCCTCAGCAGGTCGCCTATGACCGTAAAGCCTTCGTAGGGAATGGAGGCTATGATGAGGTCGCCCAGGCGGAAGGCTCTCACTTCGATCCTTTCGCTGTCCGGGGTCGGCTGTATGCTGCGGATATGGTCCATCCAGAATGCGGCCACCTGCTCATGGCCGGCCTTGTCCAGACAGGCCTCCGCCTCTTCGGGGGTCATAGGAACCACGGGCAGCTCCGTGGGGAAATATGCGGCGGCAAAGTCGGCGGGGCAGGGGGCCAGGCCCTTTTCAAAGCCCGCAAATATCCTCTCGCCGTATTCCCTGATGGTCTCCTTGGTGCCGCTGCCCCATTCGATCAGGTTGTTGACCGGGTCCACGTCGCCGCAGATGCCCGTGAAGAACACGGCCTCCATGCCCTGCTCCTCGCACACCTTGCAGACCTCGCCGGGATAGTCCGGCGAAAACTTGTCCCGGGGACCCAGAGTCACCGGGTGGCAGGCGTAGCTCAGCAGGGCGATGGGGCGGGAAGCCCGGCCTATGAGGACCCCCCGGACCCGGTTGTCATGAGGCCCGCCCGGCAGAGCCCTGTTGAAGCCCACAGGCTCGATGGGGGTGTCGGAGGACTGCATGTCCGTGACCTCCGCCTTGTCCGCCACGGCCTTTTTGATGGCCGAGATGATCATGTCGGGCAGCTCCGCCACGTAGCGGGGATCCACCACGCCCAGACCTTCCAGATGAGCCACGGCGGGGCCAGTGTGGGTGTGGGTGGCGCACAGCATCAGGCGTTCGGGAGGGATGCCTATGGAGGAGGCAAAGTCTCTCACCCGGGAGCACACCTCCCCGGTCAGCCCCAGCAGGTCGCAGGACACGGCGGCGGCCGCCAAGCCGTCCTTTTCCACATACAGGCATCTGGCGTAGAGGTTGTCCATGACGCCCGTGTTTCTCCTCTCGCGGTAATAGCCGTAGCCGGAGAGCTCGGCACCCACCGGGGGATTGATGATTTCTTTTCCGAAACCGGCAAGCATGATGATACTCCTTAGTAAACCGATTTTATAAAAGCTTTTTATAAATTATAACACACGGCCCGGCCGGTGTCAATAAACCATCGGAAAAAAGAGAAAAAATATTTGGGGTCCCGGAGGGAGCGCAGCGGCAGGCGCACAGCGCCTGCCGCTGCAATTGACGCTATGTCCCCGTCGGTCGCTTCCGCGACCGCCGGGGACACAACCCCGCGCCGGGGGCGCGGACGGGCCGGGGCGGCGGGAGAGACAGCAAAACGCTCCCCGCGCAGCGCAGCGGGGAGCGGTCAGGTCCCTAAAAGGGTCGGCGCTAATACACGCATTTGCGGGCTTCGTCCGCAAATGCCTGCAGGTTCTCCGGGTCTCCGAAGAAGAAGTGGTCGGAGGGGGCTATGATATAGCCGGCGTGGTCCCGGGTGGCCTCAAAGCATTCCCGCACCAGCCTGCGGGCCGTGTCGGGGGTGCCCTTTTCAAAGCCGGCGTTCTGGTCAAAGCCGCCGATGAAAAAGAGCTTGTCGCCCACCAGCCGGCTGGCTTCCCGCAGGTCGCAGTTGCCTCCCATGGAGGCGGGGGTCATGGTCTCCAGCCCGTGGGCGCCGTTTTGCGTCACCAGCTCCAGCATGTGCATGACGCCGCCGCACAGGTGATAGACTATCCTGAGGCCCAGGTCCTCAAAGGCCTTGTGCTGCACCTTGTCATAGGGCAGGCAAAACTCTTTGAACATCCGGGGGCTGATGACCGTGTCGGAGCCGGCGCCGCCTCCCGTCTCTATCATGTCTGCGGGCACTCCCTGCATGAGCTCTGCGGTCCGCAGGGTCTTTTGGAGTATCCTGTCCAGGGCGTGATGGACAAAGTCGGGGTCGTCCATGGCCGCCATGATGGCGGGCTCGGTGCCCATGAGGATGCACAGGGCCTGCCAGGGGCTGCCCTGTCCCGCCATGTTGCAGGGGTGGCAGCGGATGATGCCCTTGTCGCCCAGTCTGTCTCTGGCGGCGAACATGTGGCTCATGTCGCAGCTCACGGGCACGGGGCAGTATTTGTCCCACAGCTCAAAGTCTCTGTCGTTCTTGACCAGGTCTTCCGTTTCCCAGGGGGTGAACTCGTTCCATTCCCCCTTGTGGAACAGGGTGCCTTCGGGGGTGGTGATGGTCTCCTCCCAGCAGCGCTTGTCGTAGTCTGTCTTGCGGTCGCACACCCATTTTGCCTGATCTGCAGGGTCGAACTGCCAGGCGGGGCTGACGTAGATGGCGTAGTCCATGCCAAAGCGTTCAAAGGCGTGGTACCAGTCCATGTCCCCCAGGTATGTTCGCAGATAATATTCCATCCAGCCGTGGACCTGGCAGGGGAGCCTGTCGGGCCGGCCGTTAGAGAGAGCGGTGAGCATACGCTCTCGGCTTGTCATTGCCATGTCGGTGATCTCCGTGTTAAAAATGTATCTATATTATTATATCACCCGTGGGCCGAAAAAGACAGGCTCTCACCGGCGGTCCGGGTCATTTTTTATGAGCCCGGCCATTTCCCGGACGGATATCACCCGATAGCGGTCTCCGTCGGGCCTTTCAGCCAGGAGCTTCAGGGCCCCTGTGACCGAGGGGAGCCTTTCGCCCCAGGCTTCCACGTTGATGAGGATCAGGCGGCGGCCCTTGTCCCGGGCAGCGTCCACAGCCTGCAGGATGTCTTCGGCGGTCTTGGTGCCCGCTCCCTCAAAGTTGCCCCATTCCTCTATGAGGGGCGCGCCTTTTCCCGCTCTGTATGCGCCCTCGTGGGAGGAATGGCCCAGCATCAGGAGCTCCGCTCCGGAGCCTTGGGCAAACAGGTCCTGCAGGTCCTCCCGGGCGCCGGTCATGGCGTTGTGGTCGCTCAGGTCCCAGTAGTTGAGATAGCGCAGGCCTGCCCCGGCCATGGCTTTCCTGGTCCCTGCGAGAAAGTCCTCCAGGTATTCCGGGGGAAACAGGGAGGCATACACGTAGCCCATGCCCGAGGGCCCCTGGGCAAACAGGTCCCGGGGGGTGCGGGTGTCGTAAATATAACGCAGGAACAGAGGGTTGAACCGGGTAAACAGGGAGGGCACGGTCCAGCAGATATCCACCGAGCCTCTCTCTTTGCCCTGCCAGCTGGCCATGAATTCCTTCATGCAGTAGTGCCAGGCGTCTCCGTCGCTGACCATAAAGGCGATACGGACAGCATCCTCCGAAGGCTCGGGGGCGGCCGGGGCGGCCGGCTCTTCCGGGGCGGCAAACTCGGGAAAGGAGGCCCACACAGAGCCGTTGTCATAGTTCCAGTCGATGCAGGCGCACAGCTTGCCGGCGGAGGACAGGGCAGAGACGTAGTGGTGCTCCCGCCTCCAGCTGTCCCAGCCTATGACGGGGATATTGGGGGAATATTGGTCCAGGATGGCCTTCTGCGCCTCCCGGGAGGCCCGGTAGCGGGCGTTCACCGAATAGACGGCGGCTCCCAGAGCCACCGGCAGGTCGTAGCAGGTGGGGAAAAACACTCTGCCCCCGTCTCTGCCCTCGGGATGGAGGCAAAAGACCATGTCCTTGCGGCACAGCGGTACCAGATGCTCCCCGATCCACCGGTTGATGGTGACGGAGGTGTCCTGCTGTCCGAAGCCGCAGTATTCGCATATGTCCGTGGCGGGCAGGCTGCAGCCTGCTGCCCTCAGCCTGCGGAGCATGTCCTCCGTCACGGCGGCGCCGGAATTGAGCCCCGCCAGAGTGGCGGCCACGTTGAAGGTGTCCGAGAGGTTGGCCCGGGTGGAATAGACGTAGAGGCGGGTGAATTCCTCACGGTATTCGTCGAAGAGATACAGGAACACGGAGCCCTCCGGCTTGACCGTTTGGAGGGTGACCCCGCCGTATTTCACCAGAATATCCCGCCGCAGCGCTGCCAGGTCGGTCCCTTCCACCGGGAAGGACTCGCTGTCCAGATAGACCCGGGGCCTCGTTTTGTTGATGACGCCCTGGAGCACCCGGGCCATGAGCAGGTCCTCGTGGTCCTGCCCGTCGCAGATGACAGCCCTGATGACCCGGTCCGGCTCCGGCAGATAAGCCCCGGCCAGAGAGGGCAGGGCGGCAAGGACAAGTATGATACACAGAATGGCCTTCATATGGCAGGTCTCCTTTTTCGTGTGGTCTCGCGGTATTGTTTGTTTCCCCGGGCCGGCCTGTCCGGCCGGTCTAACGCAGGTTTTTCTTCCGGTATTCGCCGGGAGGCAGGCCGAAGCGCTCCTTGAAGCAGCGGCTGAGATAGAATTCGTCGCAAAAGCCGTAGTTTTCCGCCAGCTCCCGGAGGGTGATGTTGCTGTGGGACAGCAAAGTGGAGGATATGTCCTGGAGCTTTCTCTCCATCTGATAGGCTCTGGGGGTCCGGCCGAAGTTCATTTGAAAGCGTTTCCTCAGGGTCCTCACGGATACTCCCGCCATGTCCGCCAGCTCCTCCTCGGACAAAAACCTGTCCGGGCTCCGCATGATGTCGCTTACCGCCACAGTCACCACCGGGTCGGAAAGGGCCGTGGGGCATACCAGGTTGTATATATCGCACAATAGCACCCTGCACAGGGAGGACAGGATGATGTTGTTGTTGTATCCGGGGGCGGCGGCATAGAAGTTGATGTCCTCAAACAGCTTTTTGATGCGGGGCGCCGACGAGCAATCCACCAGAGACGGCAGGGAGCCTTCCGTCTGCCGGGCAGAGACCCGGTCTCCCGCCACCGGATAAAAATGGACGTATATGGTCTTGGTGCCGTAGGCGCAGTCGGCCACGGGATAGTGATGCAGCCCCGCGTGAAGGATCAGCAGCCGGTTTTCGCTGACGGAATAGGTCTCCCGGTCCTGCCCCACGCTCATTTCGCCGCTTTCCGTGTAAAATATACCGTGAAAGGGCAGGATCCTGTCGGGATGACCGGCCGGAGTCTTGAAGAAGCAGCGTCCGCAGCCTTCCACGATCCTTTCGGCGGACAGATTGAATATATGATACATAGCTCTGACGGCGGACAGGCCCCCCGCTGTCCGCTTCCTTTCGGAGTGACGGCTTTGCCTGCCCGCGCGGGGGACGCCGGGACGCAGCCGAGCGGCTGTCACCATACGACCGGCGGGGCGCGGGCCCTCTTTTTGGCAAGCTCAATTATATTGTATCATCATTGGGGGCTCCGGACACGGCAAACCGGGGGATAAAGTGAAAAAACGCTGTGACGGGTAATCTTTTCCCTGCGGGCAGTGAAGACAGGAAGATCTTTGCCCGGACAAACTTGCCGATATTTACATACAATGCCGCATTTTCCATATGTTTGATGGTAAAAAGGAGAAGTATAATGAAGGTGTAAGCAAGTTGTTTTTAGGAGGAAACCATGAAAAAAGGTTTTACGCTTATCGAACTTTTGGTGGTCATAGCCATCATCGCTATTCTGGCCGCTATCCTGTTCCCGGTGTTCAACAACGCCATGGAAAAAGCGCGCCAGACACAGTGTCTCAGCAACATGAAGCAGATAGGTCTTGCCTTTGTGATGTATGAGTCCGACTGGAACCAGTGCCTGCCCGTCAATACCCCCGCCGCCGTGGCTGTCTATGGCGACAACGGCGACTGCACCGAAGGCTACGATGGCCACTGGAGGATCACCACGGGCATCGCCCAGAAGCTTCTGGACTGGTGCAAGGTGTATTCTTACAGAGCCCAGCTGAGCCCCTACGTGAAGAACGGCAAGCTCTTCTTCTGCCCCAGCGACCCCAACGAAGCCACGGAAAACGACTGCTGGGAGCTGGAATGCAACATCACCAGCTATCACTACAAGCTGCAGCTTGCAGGCGCTGCCTACTTCCCCTGGGGCCCCTACGGAGCCAAAAAGCCCTACAAGGCCAGCTTTTTTGACAGGCCCGCCCAGCTGGTGGTCATACACGAGTTCGTTTCCCTGCACGAGGCCAAGGACTCTGCTATTGATTCCAGATACAACGTCTGCTTCCTGGACGGACACACCAAATCCTGCATCCTGAGAGAATTCGCTCCCAGCGGAGACGCTCACTGGATAGGACATCCCGACCCCAAGACCGGCGTCAACAACGGACCCGGCTCCTACGACACAGAATTATAAACGCAAAAAAAACGGAGGCTTTTTGCCTCCTTTTTTTTTGCGCGGACAGACCGGACCCCCGGGAGGGCCGCATATGACCTGCGCGGCCGGCAGCGTATCTCGGGGTATTCTTTGCTGACGCATAGAGAGAGCCCCCTTTTGGGGGCCCTTTTCGTCCGCCTAACGCAGATTTTTCTTCCGATACTCTCCCGGGGGCATCCCGAAGCGGGCCCTGAAGCAGTGGCTGAGATAAAACTCGTCGCAAAAGCCGTAGTTGTCGGCCAGGGCCTTCAGGGGGATATTGCCGTGAGTGACGAGAGCGGCGCTCACCAGGCTGAGCTTTTGCTCCATCTGCCAGGCTCTGGGGGTCATGCCGAACCTGTTCCGAAAACGATTCCTCAGGGTCTTTACCGATACCCCCGCCATCTCCGAAAGCTCTTCCTCGGTAAAAAAATGCTGGGGAGTCTCCTTGATGCTTTTTACCACGATATACAGGACCGGGTCCGAATCGGTGGTGGGAAAGGACATCAGGGACAGGTGGCACAGGAGCAGCCTGCACATGGAGGAAGTGATAACGCGGCTCTCCGGCCCCGGGTTGTCGGCAAAAAGCACCAGGTCCTCAAAGAGCCTTTTTATGCGGGGATTCTGCGAGCAGTCCGTCAGAGAAGGTATGCAGCCCGCGCCGTCACGGTCGGCGGGACCGTCGCCGGCGGCGGGATATATGTGCAGGAATATAGTCTTTGCGCGGGGAGAGCAGGGGGTGACGGGATAGTGGCGCAGGCCCGCGTTGAGAATGAGCACCCGGTCCTTTTTCAACAGGTACTGCTGCCTCTCCATGCCGATGCCCCATTCTCCTTCCGTCAGATAGATCAGGTCATGGCAGGGCAGCACCCGTTCCGGGTGCATCGTCCGGTCTTTGAAATAGCAGTGCCCGCAGCTTTCTATGGTCCTCTCGGCGTTGAGATCGTATCTGTACAGCATAACAAGGGGAAGACAGGCCCGAAGGCCTGTCTGCAACTAACTAAAACACCGGTACGGTGACCTCTGCGCCGTCCCGCAGGGCGGACAGATGGGCGCAGATGCCCGCGGCGGTGATGTTGGCCCCCAGGACCTCGTCTATCCAGGGCTTGCGGCCCTCCACGATGCTCATGACGAACTCGTTCACCAGATGGGAGTGGGAGCCGTGGTGGCCGGCGCCGGCCCCTTCCTTCAGGGATTCCTGAGGCCTCAGGGGGTCGTAGTTGGCGCCCACTGTGAAGCGCCACAGCTCCTCGGGCAGGTCGCTGTAGTCGTTGGGCATCTTCACAGTCTCCATCACCGTGTCGCAGCCCCGGTTGTCGGTGCGGGGCTGAAGGGTGGTGATGATGGGGTCCGAATTGTCGGTGAAGCCCCACTCAAAGCTCTTTTTGGAGCCGAATACGAACATGCCCTCCTGATACATGCGGGCGGTCTCGAAGAGGGACCGGGTGGCCTCTCCCTTCAGGCCGTTTTCAAAGGCGAAAATGGCGGTCTCCACCGGGAAGGGGTTGCCGTAGTTTTTGACCAGCTCCTCTCTCATGGTGCCGCTGCCAAAGGCGTGGACCCGGGCTATGCGGGAGCCGGACAGGGCCACCATGGGGGCTATGGCGTGGGTGCCGTAGTGCATGGGGGGAAGCCCGTCCCAGTAAGGGGGCCAGTTTTCCATGTCCTGATAGTGGGTGCCCTTCATAAACTGTATGCGGCCCAGCTCTCCGGAAGAGAGCATCTTCTGCACGTACATGAACTGGTAGGTGTAGAGGGTGGTCTCCATCATCATGTAGTTTTTGCCGCTCTTGCGCCGGGCCTCGGTGATCAGGCGCAGCTCCTCAAGAGTGACGCCCATGGGCACCGTGCAGGCGCAGTGCTTGCCCGAGTCAAGGACCGCCACGGACTGCCGGCCGTGGAGGGGGATGGGGGTCACCAGATGGACCGCGTCCACCGTGTCGTCGGCCAGGATGTCTTCAAAGGACCCATAGCCGGCCTCTATGCCCAGATTGTCCCGGAACCACTGTTCCTTGGCCCGGTCCGGGTCAAACACCCTTATCTCGCCCACCAGGGGGTGGCACTTGTATATTTCGGCAAAGGCTCCGCCGAAGCCCAGCCCTGCCAGCGCTATTTTCAGCTTGCCGTCTGTCATATCAGCCTCCGTGTTGTTTTACTTCAATGTTATTCTATCATCATGGCCGGATAATTGACATAGGGAAAGAGGCAAAAATATGCGAATTTCGGCAATCCGGGCCCGGCTTATTTTGCGGCAGACCGGCAGCCGCAGGCTCAGCGGAGATTGTTCTTGCGGAACCGGCCGGGAGACGTGCCGAACCGGGCCTTGAAGCAGCGGCTGAGGTAAAACTCGTCGCAAAATCCGTAGTTGTCGGCCAGCTCCCGGAGAGTGATATTGGTGTGGGACAGCAACGTGGAGGAGATGTCCATGAGCTTTTGCTCCATCTGCCAGGCTCTGGGGGTCATGCCGAAGCAGGCTGTAAAGTGTTTGCGCAGGGTCCGCACGGAGACGCCCGCTATGTCGGCCAGCTCTTCTTCAGTGAGGAATCTGCCGGGGCTCCGCATGATGTCGCTGACGGCCGCCAGCACCACCGGGTCGGAGGTGGGGGTGGGATAGACGACTTCGTACAGGCAGCTCAAAAGCAGCCGGCACAGGGAGGACAGAATGACGTTTTTGTTGAGACAGGGAGTGACCGCAAAAAAGGTGATGTCGTCAAAGATCGTTTTGATGCGGGGGCTCTGGGAGCAGTCCACCAGAGAAGGGAGAAAGCCTTTCGTCTGCCGGGCAGAGACCAGGTCTCCCGCCACCGGATAAAAATGGACGTATATGGTCTTGGTGCCGGGAGCGCAGCTGGATACCGGGTAGTGATGCAGCGCGGACTGAAGGATGAGGAGCTGATTTTCCCTGACGAGAAAGCTCTCATCTTCCTGACCTATGCCCATTTCGCCCTTTTCAATATAGGCTAAACAGTGAAAGGGCAGGATCCGGTCGGGATGACCCGCCGGAGTCTTGAAATAGCAGCGTCCAGCGCCTTCTATTGTCCTTTCGGCATGAAGATCGAATCGGTGGTACATGACATAACAGCGGACAGTCCGGCGCCTGTCCGCATGGCGATAACGGTAATAATATCCCGTGGCTCTGCGGTTTGGGAACCGCTTTTCCCCGGGTCTCGCAAATAAGCCGGCCGGAGCGCAGCCGGTAAAATTCGGCAAAGCCTCTGACGAAGGCGGAACCTGCCGGAGCAGCGTTTCCGTCGGCCATTTGATCTCAGACTGGTTGTATTCACATATATTGTAACACCGATACAGCGGCGCAAACATGGAAGAAAAGGGGCAAAAGATGTAAAAAAAGGAAGCAGTCCCCGGGCGCTGCCGGGAAAACCGGGGTTTTTGCAGACAGGAGCAGCTTACCGAATATTACATAAAATTTTGTATTATATTAATGTGTTAAAAAAAATCGCGGCGGTACAATAATACTGTAAGCCGTACGATCCACGAGGAGCGAGATATGAAAAATGGTCTTACTCATATCGAGCTTTTGGTGATGATAGCCATTATCGGCATATCTGCCGCTATCCTGTTCCCGGTGTTAAACAAAGCTATGGAAAAGGTGCGCCGGACACAGTGTCCCGGCAACGTGAAGCAGCCGGGTCTTGCCTTTGTGGTGTATGAAGGCGACCGGAACAGGCGCCTGCCCTGTATTTCGGGGCGGCCGCAGCCTTGACTGTATAGTGGACGGGCAGCCGGGGAGCCTCGCGGTGGAGTATGAAATGTCGGATAAACCCGGAGAACAGGGGGATAAATATATGCAAAAAATCATTTATATTTTCATGGCGCTGCTGCTGGCGGCGCCGGGATGGTGCAAAATGGAAAGGATCAGACTACAAGACGTTGACGTGACAGGGGGACTGTGGGCAGAGCTCCAGGCTCTCAATAGGGATATATCTATCCCTCATCAGTACGATATGCTCAGGGACTCCCGCCGGCTGGAGGCCGTGTCGGGACTGTGGAACGGAAAGGAGACTCTCACTCCCGAGGAAAAGGAGATCGCCAAAAAGACGGGGGAGCCCCATATTTTCTGGGACAGCGACGTGGCCAAGTGGATAGAGGCAGCGTCCTACGTGCTGGCAAAGGAGCCGAACCCGGTCTTTGAACAACAGATCGACGAGATCGTGGAGGGCATAGAAAAGCTGCAGCGGCCCGACGGGTATATCAACTCCTATTTCACTTTCATAGAGCCGGAAAACCGCTGGCGCAACCTGCGCTGGAGACATGAGCTGTATTGCGCCGGCACACTGATGGAAGCGGCGGCAGCCTATTTTGAAGCCACCGGCAAGGACAGACTGCTCAAGTGCATCTGCCGCTATGCCGACTACATAGACTCTGTGTTCGGCCCGGAGGACGGCAAGCTCCACGGATATCCCGGACATGAGGAGATAGAGCTGGCTCTGGTGCGTTTCTATGAGGTCACCGGCAACAAGCGGTATCTCCGGCTGGCCGACTATTTCCTCACCGCCCGGGGCACTCAGCCCCACTATTGGGACTATGAGGCAGAGGCGGACGCCGAGTTCAACAAGATCTATGTGGACACGCCTCTCAACACCTATCACTATGCCCAGGCACATCTGCCCGTGAGAGAGCAGAGAGAAGCCCTGGGCCATGCTGTCCGGGCCGGCTACCTCTACTGCGGTATGACCGACGTGGGCAGGATCAACGACGACAAGGAGCTCCTCTTTGCCAGCCGGGAGATTTGGAAGGACGTGACGGAGAAAAAGCAGTATATCACCGGCGGCGTGGGCTCCGACCCCAGCACCGAGGGCTATTCGGAGAAGCCGTATTATCTGCCCAATGAAAGGGCCTATTGCGAGTCCTGCGCCTCCATAGCCTTTATATTCTGGACCCAGAGGCTGCTCAACTCGGAGCCCCGGGCCGAATACGCGGACAAGATAGAGCGCACCCTCTACAACGCCCTGATGGCAGCCATGTCTCAGGACGGAGCCAAGTATTTTTATGTGAATCCTCTGGAAACTGCCGGCAGCCACCACCGCAGCGGCTGGTTTGGCTGCAGCTGCTGTCCTCCCAATATAGCCAGACTCTACGCCAATATAGGCGAATACATCTATTCCGCCGACGGCGGAGACAAGCAGAACATCTACGTGCACCAGTTTATAGACAGCCGGGCTGCCGCAGGGGCCAACCGGATCATTCAGGAAACCGACTATCCCTTTGACAGCCGGGTGAAGATACGGGTCACGGGCCCGGATGCCGTGGTCCGGATCAGGATACCCTCCTGGTGCTCCACGCCTCGGTTGACGGTGAACGGCGCCGAGACAAAGGTGAAAAAGGCAGAGAGCGGCTATATGCCCATCGAGCACAGCGGCGAGACCGAGATATTGCTGGAGCTGCCCATGGAGATCATATTCAACACGGCTCCCAGACAGGTGGAGGAAAACAGGGACAAGCTGTGCGTGAGCTGCGGCCCCTTTGTGTATTGCCTGGAGGAGACCGACAACGGCAGTCTGGACGATCTGGTCGTCAAAAAAGGCGGCGCCGTAAAGACCGACAGGGCGCTCTTTGACAGATATCCGATAATCAGGGCCCGGGGTGAAAACTATACCGGCTCTGAAAACCCGGAGGAATGCGAGCTGACCTTTGTGCCCTATTGCGCTTGGGACAACAGGGAGCCCGGCGCCATGAAGGTGTGGATACCGGAGAAGCATAAGCCTCTTGTCCGGCTGGGCGGCAAAACCAAGTCGGCGGACTATTCGCAGGTGAGACGAAAGGGAGCATGGAGCGTTTACTCTGAATGGGTGACCTCCGAAACTCCCGGCAGCTGCCTGATATTTGATCTGGAAGGGGATGCCTTCAGCGTGGAGTTTCTGGGCTACGATGACGCGGGGATGCTGCAGGTGGAATCGGACGGTAAGGTGGTAGGGACCATAGACGAATACAACCCTCAGCGCCATACCCTTACGTCCCGGGAGATATCCGGGCTGGGTGACGGCAGGCATCGGATCAGGCTCATAGTCTCCGATGACAAGAACCCGGCTTCGGCATGGAAATACGTGAATTTTGCTAAGGTGGTCTGCAAATAGAAGGTGACCGGGATCAGCTGTGTCGATGATTGATCCCGCAAATAGACCAAGGAGTCCGAAATGTATGTATCTGTAAACCATTGTGTCTGTCTGCTGGCCCTTATTGCCCTGGCCGGCATAGCGGCCTGTTCCGGGCCGGCCCTTGCCGACAGCGCCGGTCTGCCCGAAAGGGCTGTCAAATATGCCATAGAGCCCCTGGAGTATTCCCAGACGGAGCTGAGGGGCATCCTGGCCCGGCAGTTCGAAGAGACGGCTGATTATTATTACGGCCTCAACAACAACGACCTGCTGAAGCCCTACAGGGAGCGGGCCTCCATGCCCGCCCCGGGACGGGATATGGGCGGAGTGTATATAGGCCATTCACCCTTCGGCCAGTATCTGGCGGGCTACGCCAAAATGTATGCCGTCACAGGGGACGAAAAATACAGAGACAAGGCCGTCAGTCTTATGGACGGGTGGGCTGAGACCATAGAGGAGGACGGCTTTTTCTTCGACAGAAGAAACCCGCAGCTGTGCACCTATATCTACGAAAAGATGCTGGGGGGCCTGCTGGATATTTACCAGTACTGCGGGGAGCCCAGGGCTCTGGAATATCTGAAAAAGATCACTCTCTGGGAAAAGCAGCATATTCCCGAGACCAGAGAATACTGCGATACCGTGGGCGAGTTCACCGGCGAATGGTACACCCAGAGCGAAAACCTCTACAGGGCTTGGCTCTGTACGGGCGACCAGGACTATCGCAGATACGCGGAGGTCTGGGAATACCCGGATTACTGGAACGAGATACTCGCCGGCGACCTGAAAGCCATGTATGCCCATAACCCCTGGCATCACGCCTACAGCCACGTGAACACCTTCAACAGCGCCGCCATGGCCTATATAGTCAAGGGGGACAGGAAATATCTGGACATACTGAAGGCGGCATACGAGTACATGCAAAAGGAGCAGTGCTGCGCCACCGGCGGCTTCGGAGCCATGGAGAACCTGCAGGACAGAGAGACCACCATCAGCAAGCTGCGGAACAGATACGACAGCTTTGAGACCATGTGCGGCTCCTGGGCGGCCTTCAAGCTGTGCAAATACCTGACGTGTCTGACCGGCGAGGCCAAATACGCCGACTGGGTGGAAAAGCTGATCGTCAACGGCACCTACGCCTCTCTGCCCTCCGGCGGCACGGGCAAGGCCTTTTATTACTCCGAATACCGCACCTCCGGGGCCCGCAAGAGATACAATCACGACGTGGCGTGGACCTGCTGCTCCGGCACCAGGCCTCAGGCCATAGCGGAATACCACGACCTGATATATTTCCGGGATAACGCCGGTATATACGCCGCCCAGTTCTTTGAGAGCGCCGCCCGGCTGACAGTGAAGGACACGGAGGTGTCCGTGAGACAGCTGGCGGATTTCCCCGCCTCGGACACCCTGAAATATGAGATAGACCCTGCCAAAAAGACCTATTTTGCCTTCAGGTTCCGCCTGCCCGGGTGGCTGGCCGCTCCCGCGGAGGTCCGGGTCAACGGCACTGCCGGCAGATACTACGTCCGGAAGGGCTGGGGGACTGTGGAAAGGCTTTGGTCCCCCGGCGACAAGCTGGAGATCAGGCTCCCCATGGCCATGGAAGCAAAGTATATGTATGATGACAAGTCCAATCCCTACGCCATAACCCTGGGGCCCACCGTAATGGCGGTGAGAGCCATAGAGGACGAGGGCAATCCGGCCCTGGTCATAGACCCGGACCGGGTGGGGGAGGACTTCATCCCCTGCGAGCAAGAGCTCCTGACCTGGGAATACGCCGGCGACAGGAACATTACCATCAAGCCCTTTTATCTCTTCCGGGAGGGTGAGCAGTATTTCATCTATCTGGACAAGGCGGCCCGCATGCTGTCTTATAGCTGGAGAAACGCGGAGTATGACGAGGGCTGGATCGACTTCGGCAGCTGGAATACTGCCTCTTACGAAGGCCAGACCTGCCGGTTCTCCTATACGGGCAGGGGAGTCACCCTCCGGACCCTGGGCCAGCCTAACTGCGGCATAGCGGACGTCATACTGGACGGCAAAAAAGTGGGAGAGATGGACTGCTATACCGAGTCGGGAGGGGGACCCGTCAGCTGCTTTGTAGCAGCGGAAGAGGGCGAGCATACCCTGGAATTGGTGTGCTCCGGACGCAAGAGACCCGCGTCGGGAGGTATATATATCACCATATCCAGGTTTGAAATGGAGGATTAGAGCCATGAAAAAGAGCTGGATGCAGAGAAACATCTGGGCCTGGATCGACTGCGGAGATATCGCAGTGGAGAGGCAGCAGTGTCTGGACGAGGGCAAGGATATATCCTCCCTCAAGGTGGAGTTTGACCGGCTGGAAAAGACCGATATGTATTCTCCCGAGGCCCAGAAGGCCGCCGGGGAACTGCTGGACAAGACCGCCGTTCTCCCCTGCGCGGACCCGGAGCTGCAGGAGCCCTCGGACCTCAAAGAGATACAGCTGTTGGCCCAGGGGGCTCCCGACATGCCCGTCCCGGAAGGGGAGGCTCTCTCGGACAAATTCCTGGGGGCCTGGCTGGGCAGGATAGCCGGCTGCACCTTCGGCAAGCCCTTTGAGGGCCGCCGGAAACGGATGATAGAGAGGTATCTCAGGGAGACCGGCAACTATCCTCCCGCCCACTATATCAGCTACAGAGGGGTGGACCGGGAGCTCATCAGGGAGTGCGGCATCCCCGACTGGACCGACAGTATCTGCCATGAGCATATGGAAATGGCCATTCACGACGACGACCTCACGTATCCGGTGGTGAATATGGTCTGCTTCAAAAACCACGGCAAAGGCTTCACCCCCGAGGACGTGGCCTCCACCTGGATGAGCTGCCTGCCCTTCGGGACCATATGCACCGCGGAAAGGGTGGCCTACAGAAATCTGTGCAACATGGTGGAGCCTCCCGCCAGCGCCTCCTTCAGAAATCCCTACAGGGAATGGGTGGGAGCCCAGATCCGGGCCGACCTCTGGGGCTGGGTGTCTCCCGGCAGGCCGGGGCAGGCCGCGGAATACGCCTGGCGGGACGCCTGCATGAGCCACGTCAAGAACGGCATCTACGGCGAGATGTGGGCGGCGGCCATGATGGCGGCGGCCTTTGCCGCCGACGACCCTAAGGAGGTCATACGCGCAGGCCTCGGGGTGATACCGGAAAAGAGCCGTCTGGCGAGAGCCGTCCGGGAGACCGTGTCCCGCTATGACAGGGGCTTGTCCTTTGAGGAACAGGCGGAGGGCTTTGCCTCCCGCTGGAACGAAAACCTTATGCACCACTGGTGCCATACCCTGTCCAATGCTGAGATCATCGCCGCCGCCCTCCTGTGGGGCGAAGGGGACTTTTCCCGGACCGTGGCTTGCAGCGTGCTGCCCGGCTTTGACACGGACTCCAACGGAGCCACGGCGGGCAGCATAATAGGCATAATGCTGGGAGGCAAGGCCATCCCGGAGAGCTGGACCGGGCCCATACACGACACTCTGGAGGCCTCCGTGGCCGGCTACAATATAGTCAGGGTCAGCGATATGGCCCGGCTGACGGAAGAACTAAGCAGGCTTTAGCATAAAGGGGCGGGCCGCAGGGAGGACCTGCTCCGGCTGGACTGTATAGTGGACGAGCAGCCTGGGAGCCTGCTCATAGAGTATGAAATGCTGCCGAGGCCCAGAGAATAAACAGGATCGGCAAAAGAAAGCAAGCCCGCGGCAAAAGCCGCGGGCGCTGTTTTATTTGATCTTTTGATATTCTATCAGGGCGGAGCCGGGAGCCTCCTTGATGGTGACGGGATACTTCATCAGGTCCCTGCCCTTCAGGGTGACGGTCCGGGCCTTTTTGTAGCTCTCGCCGTACAGGTCCACCCGGTAGGTGGCCCGGGGGTCTATGCCCTTGAGGGACAGCTCCACCGACAGGATGGGGCTGTCGTCCCGGCGGAACACCAGAGCCATGCCGTCGCCTTCCTCCGGCCTGTCATACTGATAGGCGCACCAGTCCCGGAAGCTGTTGGACATGAACACCAGGGGATAAAAGTCTCCGGTCCAGTATTTGCGGAGCCTTTGGGCCTCGTCTATGCCCGCCTTCAGGGCCTTGTTGTCATACTCGGGGGCCCGGTTGTCGTCGTCCATGGTCATGCCGCCGTTGAAGCCGCTGCGCATGTAGTAGGGGCTGTTGCCCAGAGTGGCGCACTGGGAGAAGGGGACGTACTGATTGAGACAGATATTGTTGTCCTGGTTCAGCATGGCCATGCCCTTCAGGTTGCGGGAGCCGCCGGCCCACACGCCGCAGTCGGTCCTCCACAGTGAGATGGATCGGCTGCTGGTCTCCAGGTCTATGCGGGAGCCGCCGCCGCAGCAGTTGTCTATCAGCAGGCCCGGGTTGTTCCTGCGGAGAGCGTCCCACAGGGCGTAGAGCCCCTCCACCTGCCGTATTTCCAGTATGCCGATGCGGTCCGGGGTGCTCTGCTCCATCTTTTTGATGCCGCCCAGAGTGTAGCCTATATCAGTGCGCCAGATATCTATCTGCCACTCCTTGATGCACCGGTCCATGTATTCGGTGATGTATCTGAGAGCGTCGGGATCCCCCAGATTGAAGTTGCCGGAGGGGGCGCCTGCGGGCAGCATCCATTCGGGATGGGCCTGGGCAAGCTTGGAGCCCTCGGACAGGGTCTCGGGGGCGAACCAGCACAGGAACTTCAGACCTCTCTCTTTGGCGTAGGCCCCTATGCCTTTGACGCCCTCGGGGAACCGCTCCATATCTATGGCCGTTTCCATGGGATAGACGTAGTTGCCCAGACCGGCGGGGAAGCCGCCCTTGTGCCACCAGGCGTCCAGCCAGTAGGTGTCCAGAGCCAGGCCGTGCCGGCCGATGGTGTCGATGTATTCCTTTTCTATCTCTGCGGTGGTGCGGTTGTCCTGATGCTGGCAGCTGGTCATGTGAGCCATGGGAGGCAGCTGCAGGGAGCCGTCGGGAGCCTTGGGGCACACGTAGCGGAGCATGGTCTGCCTGAAGAGGTTGGCGCCTCTGTCTCTGTCGCTGCCGCTGTAGAAGCACAGGAGCACCCGGGGGGTCCTGATGGTCTCGCCGGGATAGAGCACCGTGTTCAGAGTCTTCATGCCGGTCGCGGTGCGGACTGCGCCGGCGGGGGTGTATTCCACCGAGGACTCCCACTGGCCGGTCCAGCCCACGGCGGTGATCATGCCGCCGCCGCTGTAGGTCACGGTGTAGAAGGGGAAGGCGTCACCGGCGGAGGAATAGGCGTCGGTGGAGCCGAACACCACGGGCCGGGCCTCCTCCAGAGAAGCCGTCATGGGCATAAAGTCTTCCTGATTGAAGAGCTGGGCGCCCCGGGTGCCCTTCAGTCTGTAAAGGACGGGAGCGGTGCCCTTGGAAAAGCTGGCGGGCTCTATGTAGGTGGGGTTGGCGTATTTCACGTCGGAACGGTCGCAGGAAGAGGCCGACACCGTCACGTCCATGGCCCGGAAGCCGGAGATGAGGGGCGTATCGGTCCTGCCCGTGTTGGACAGATAAAAGGTCCAGTCTATGCCGGGGGCCCGGGTGTATATGTTTACCACCGCCTTTATCTCCAGACCCGTGTCGGGATCGGTCCACAGGCAGGTCCTGAGGATGCGGTCCTCCAGGGTCTTTTCACTGACGGAGTAGTCCCAGCCGTCTATGAATTCGGAGGAGGGCCTGCCGCCGTATTCAAAGGAAAAAGGCGCTCCCTCCATGCGTGGCACGGAGCAGATGTCATTGATGTAATCTCCGGTGCCGTCCTCGTAGGTGACGAAGAGGTCGCACCAGTCTCCCTGGTCAAAGGAGGGTCCGTCCCCGGCGTCGCCCACCACCAGCTCGAACTCCCGGCAGCGGGGCAGGGCCACGTCCAGGTCGTAGCTCTTGTTGTCGGCCTTGATGACCGGGGTCTCCAGCAGGGTCTTGCCCTCCGCCTCCACCCCAAAGGTGACGGAGGCTATGGTGCCCACCGTGCCGCTGTCCAGGCCGTATTTGCCCGTGAGCCTGACCACGGGCTTTTCCAGGGATACCCGTATGCGGCTGGGGGCGTTGACCCCTATGCCCCGGGTGTATTCCTCATTGGCCAGCCGGGCAGGGCGCCCCTGGCAGTGATAGCCTATCTTGGTGCAGCCCTGGGAAAAGTCCTCCAGCAGGGTGAGGCAGTAGGCGGGAGAGGGGGCCTTGCCCACGGGGAACATCTGGTCGGCGGCAAATTTGTTGAGCTCTGTCGCGTCTGCCGCCAGGACGCCTGCGGATATCAGCATGACTATTACCGTCCAGATACATATTTTACAGGTCATTCACAGCTCCTCTGCAAAAGAAAATCATATCTATTATATCACACGGGCCGCCTCGTGAAAAGCCCGCCCCGGGGAAGAAATGCGGGTTTTTTGCAGATGCTATTGACACGGGCGGAGGATAGTGATATAATATAGAAGGTCGGAGACCGTTTGCGGAGGGACAGCCCCGAAATAATTTCCCTCTCCCTTGACACCGTCTGTTATATCTGTTATAATAGTCTTGTCAACGCCCGGGCGGATAGCTCAGCCGGGAGAGCGCTTGCCTTACAAGCAGGATGTCGGGGGTTCGAGCCCCTCTCCGCCCACCAATGCGGGGGTGTAGCTCAGCTGGTTAGAGCGTCGGCCTGTCACGCCGAAGGTCGCGAGTTCGAGCCTCGTCATCCCCGCCACCCTATGGCGCGGTAGCTCAGTTGGTAGAGCAGTG
>JAFZNQ010000133.1 GCA_017552965.1 Abditibacteriota bacterium
CAGTTCTCCAACGGCAGCCCGCAGGCTGCCGCTGGGATGACGGCGAAGAAACGAAGCGCGTCCCTCTGCCGGGGCAGCGCTCAATCGCAGCGCTCGTTACTCTCCGCCGCGTGGACCCCCCAACGGCCTTTGGCCGTCGGTCCCCCCACAGTTCTCCAACGGCAGCCCGCAGGCTGCCGCCGGGATGACGGCGAAGAAGCGGAGCACGTCCCTCTGCCGGGGCAACGCTCAATCGCAGCGCTCGTTACTCTCCGCCGCGTGGACCCCCCAACGGCCTTTGGCCGTCGGTGCCCCCACAGTTCTCCAACGGCAGCCCGCAGGCTGCCGCTGGGATGACGGCGGAGAAGCGCGGCGGCTTTTATTTCACCTTGACGGTGAAGGCGTAGGGATAAGGGCTGTTGGGATACTTCAGGAGCAGTGTGCCGGACTTGGCGTCCCACTGCTGCTGTACTTCCACGCCGGGCTGTGAGCAGGTCACGGACACGGGCTCGGAGGGCAGGATGATCCTGGTGCGGCAAGTGGTCTTGTCGGGGCCCTCGGAGGTGAAGGTGAGGGTGCCGGCGGAGTATCTCTCCTGCAGTATCTTGGAGGAGGAGGCCACCACGGCTCCCTTGGTCCTGGAATATCCGGCCAGGTCCTTCAGCAGCACTCTCTTGCCGGGCTCCAGGCTCACGGAGTAGATGACCGGCAGCTCGCTGTCAAAGATGTCCACGTATTTGCCCTTCAGGGTCTTCACGGAGGAGTCCTCGCTCTCGTCCAGGCCTGCGCCTATGACGTAGGGGCCTCTGTGGAGCACAAAGTAATTGGTCTCCTTCCACTTGATGCCGGCGGCCCGGCAGGCTTCCTTGCCTATGCCGGCCATGATGTCGGCGCCGTTGGGTATCTTGGTCAGGGCGGTGGGGCTCACGGCTCTGTAGATGAGGGCGCCCTTGCCTATCTGCTGCAGGCCTTCCTTGTCCTCGGCTCCCAGCGCCTCAAAGAGATGCTGTCTGGGGAAGTCATAGTTCTTGCCGTCCTGGTTCCACCATTCCTTCACGTGGTTGTAGGGGTCCTTGTCGTCGTCGATGAAGACCAGCACGCCGCCCTTCTTCACCCAGTCGGCCAGGTAGGTGTGGCACTCTTCTCTGGGAGGATTCATGCCTTCATAGGTCACGTAGAGCACCTTGTAGGGCTTGAGATAGTCCTTGATGTTCACGTTTTCCAGCTGCACGGGGCCCGCGGGCATGCCTCTCTTGATCAGCGGCATGGCTATGCCGAAAAAGTTGCCGAAGGCGCCGTCGGAGGGGGTGGGGTCCATCCTCTGGAACATCATGGTGTCGCTGACCAGCACGCCCTGCTGCAGGGTGCCGCAGTCCCACTTGATGCGCTTTTGGTTCATGTGATTGAGCTCCATGCAGATGGCCATCAGCTCGGAGGAATAGTGGTCCGGGATGGACTCTCTGGGGATGGAGTTGGGGTCCTCGTCGGGGCCCAGGTCCCTCAGGTTCCGGGCGGGATATTTGCCGTTGAACACTCTGCTGGCCCAGGGCATCACCTCATAGTGATACACGTCGGTCCACAGCAGGGAGGCCGTCAGGGTGGACTCGTAGTTCATCTTGTAGTCGTCCCAGCAGTAGCTGCCGTTGTCCTCCACGGGGTCGTTCAGGTAATACATGCGCTTGCCGGTGGAGCGGACCAGGTTGTTCAGCACGCCGTATTCGCAAAAAGCGCTCTCAAAGGTGCGCTCCTTGGCCACGCCCTTGTAAAAATTGGCGGTGCGGCTGGTGCCGGTCCACACCTGGCCTATGTAGCCGTCGCAACCGTCTATCTGCACCAGGGAGGCCTCGGGGGACACTATCTTCCACCAGGCGTAGTTGACCATGGAGTGGGTGGGCACGTAGCACTTGATGTCTCTGCCTATCTCCTTCGAATACTCCCGCACAAAGTTGAAGACCTCTGTCAGCTCTCTTCTGTAGAGATAATACTTCAGCTTGCTGGAACGGTACTGGGCGTCGGGAGTGGTGTGCTGGGCCTGCCAGGGCTCGTCGTAGTAGTCCTGCCATTCCCGCTTGAAGGCTTCGCTGTAGCCGGCCCTCGCCCAGAACTCGGGCTCTTCCAGAAATATGGCGTCGGCGCCCGCGTCGATGGCCTTCTTCACGCCCTCGGACAGATATTTGCCAAAGGACCTGACAGGCACCATGTAGGGCACCGTGGGGCCGTGGTTGATCTCGTTGCCGTTCATATCCACCTGGCCGCAGTCCTCATGGTTCACGCCGTCCCATTCTCCGAAGAGAAAGTCCTGATAGCCGCCCCAGCTGACGCCGGTCATGAGGTGGGTGATGTAGCCCCGGTCCTTCCACTTGGCGATCCGCTCCTCGCAGCCGCCTATGCCGTAAACCATGACCACGTCGCTCTTGATGTCGATGGTGTCGCCGTAGGGCGCCGCCTCCTGAAAGGTGGTGGTCTCGTTCTTCTGGTCCGGGTCGCCTCTGTCCACGGCAAAGGCCGCCGCGCTCAGAAGCAATACCGCAAGGGTGGCGATAACTAACATGATCTTCATTCATTGCTCCTTGTCTCTGTAATGGGGGCCGCGCCCCTCTTAACTCCATTATAGCATATTACGCCCGGAGGAAACGCCGCCCGGCCCCTCTTTTTTGCCCCGCGGAAGCAGAAAAATCGGGAGAGGCGGCCCGGAGAGAAGGGGAAAGGCGCACTCTGTCCCGTTCAAGCTCAACGTCACTTCGGCGGTGAGGGCCGCAGTGTCCCGTTCAACAATGGACGTCATCTCGGCGCCCTGAACGAAGTGAAGGGCGGTAAGAGATCCCCTGAGGACGGACCGCGAGCCCGGGCCATGGACCGGCCCAACGGGACAGGGAGAAGCGCTGACGAGGGTTTTCCCTGCCCCGCGATACGGCCCCCCCCCGGCGGCGAGGGCAATGTTGTCCCGTTCAAGTTCAACGTCACTTCGGCGGTGAGGGCCGCAGTGTCCCGTACAACAACAGACGTCATCTCGGCGCCCTGAACGAAGTGAAG
>JAFZNQ010000134.1 GCA_017552965.1 Abditibacteriota bacterium
CGAGATGGTCATGCCCGGTGACCACGTAGTCATCACTGCCGAGCTGATCCATGCTATCGCTATGGAAGAGCAGCTGCAGTTCGCTATCCGCGAAGGCGGCAGGACCGTAGGCGCCGGTATCGTTACCGAGATCATCGAATAGTTTGGCGGAGCGTCGCAAGACGCTCCCTTATCGGAGATATTCATGAGTAAAGACAATAAGATTCGTATCAAGCTGAAGTCCTTTGATGCCCGTTTGCTGGATCAGAGCGCTGCCAAGCTGGTGGATACGGTGCGCAACACCGGCGCCACGGTTTCGGGCCCTGTGATGCTCCCCACCGAGAAGGACATCTACTGCGTAAACAGAGGCACGACCATAGACAAGGAGTCTATGGAGCATTTTGAGACCAGGACGCACAAGAGACTCATAGACATTTACAGCAACGGTCCCAAGACCATTGATGCATTGTTCAAGCTTGAACTGCCCTGCGGCGTAGATATAGAATTTAAGGTGCCACAATAAAATGATTAACGGTATAATCGGAAAGAAAATAGGAATGACCCAGGTCTTTGATGAAATGGGCAACCTTACTGCCGTGACTGTTGTCGAAGCAGGTCCCTGCGTAGTGACGCAGATCAAGACTGCCGAGAAGGACGGCTACGAGGCTGTGCAGATCGCATTTGGCGACGTCAAGGACAAGCGCGTCCCCAAGCCTATGAAGGGTCATTTTGCCAAAGCCGGTTCTCCCTGCAAGAGGACCGTAAAAGAGATCAAGGTAGATGCTCTCGACGAAGTCAAAGTCGGCGACGAGATCAAGGCGGATATCTTCTCCACCGGCGATCTTATCAAGGTCACCGGCACCAGCAAAGGCAAGGGTTTTGCCGGCGCTGTCAAGAGATATCACTTCCATGGCGGCGAAGCCACTCACGGCTCCATGTTCCACCGCAAGCCCGCTTCCGGCGGCGCCACCGACGCGGCCAGGACCTTCAAGGGCTCCAGGAGACCGGGACACATGGGTAACAAGCAGACCACTCAGAGAGGTCTGTCCGTCTATAGAGTAGATGCTTTCAGAAATGTGATACTGGTTGCAGGCAGCATCCCCGGACCCAACGGCGGCACTGTTGTCATCACCAGACAGCTGCCCGGAGGATAATAATGGCTAAGACACAAATTCTCAATATGGCCGGAACGTCAGCCGGTGAGATAGAATTGAAGGATGACATATTTGCAGTGGAGCCCAACGTAGCTCTGATGCATCAGGTGGTCGTGGCCGAGGAATCCAACGCCCGCCAGGGGACCCATGACACCAAGAACAGGGCCCTCATCACCGGCGGCGGCATCAAGCCCTTCCGCCAGAAGGGTACCGGCCGGGCCAGACAGGGCTCCATCCGCGCGCCCCATATGTATCACGGCGCAGTGGTGTTCGGCCCTCATCCCAGAAGCTACAGACAGGCTGCTCCCCGCAAGATGAGACACAGCGCGGTGAAGTCCGCCTTTTCGTCCCGTCTCACCGACGGCGATATCATCGTGGTGGACGAGATCAGGCTGGACTCTGTCAGCACCAAGGCTTTCAACGGCTTTGTCAAGGCCGTGGGAGCCGCAGGCAAGGTGCTGGTCATCATCGCCGGCGACAACGAGATCGTGTGGAAGTCTGCCCGCAACATACCCGGCATGTGCCTGAGAGTTGCTCCGCAGATGAGCACCCGCGACATTCTCGCGGCCGACAAGATCATCATCGAATCGGCTGCCATTGGCAAACTGGAGGAGGTTCTGTTAAAATGAGAGACGGCTACACCATACTCAAGCGGCCTGTCATTACGGAAAAGGCCATGGACCTGACCGCCGACGGCGTGTACACCTTTGAGGTGGCCATGGACTCCAACAAGATAGAGATCCGCAATGCTGTCGAGACGGCCTTCAACGTCAAGGTCGCCAAGGTCAACACCCTGATCGTAAACGGCAAGAAAAAGAACGGTTACAGCAGACAGGGCAGGGGCCGCCGCGTCACCGGTACGACGGCGCCCTGGAAGAAGGCCTATGTGACCCTGCAGGAAGGCTACAAGATAGACATTTACGAAGGAGCCTAAACAGAAATGGCACTCAGAAGATACAAACCGATCACTCCCGCCCGCAGATACTATTCGGTATCTACCTTTGAGGAAATCACCAAGACCGTTCCCGAAAAGAGCCTCCTTGCTCCCATGAAGAACAAGGGCGGCCGCAACAACACGGGCCGGCTCACGGTGCGCCACCAGGGCGGCGCAGTCAAAAAGCAGTACAGGATCATCGATTTCAAGAGAAACAAGTTCGGTATAGAAGGCAAGGTGGCCGCCATTGAGTACGACCCCAACAGGAGCTGCCGCATAGCTCTCATCAACTACACCGACGGCGAAAAGCGCTACATCCTGTGTCCCATGGACCTGGCGGTAGGCAGCACCGTGGTTTCCGGCGAAAGAGTGGATCCCCGTCCGGGCAATTCCATGCCTCTTGCCAACATACCTCTCGGTACCCTGGTCCACAACGTGGAGCTGAAGCCGGGCAAGGGCGGCCAGATAGTCCGCTCGGCAGGCAACAGCGCCCAGATCATGGCCAAGGAAGGCAAGTACGTCACCCTCAGGCTGCCCTCCGGCGAGATGAGGAACGTGCTGGGCGTGTGCTACGCCACCATAGGCAGAGTAGGCAACGAGGACCATGCCAACATATCCGTCGGCAAGGCCGGCAGAAACCGCTGGCTGGGCAAGCGCCCCACCGTCCGCGGCGTTGCCATGAACCCCTGCGACCACGCTCACGGAGGCGGCGAAGGCAAGTCTCCCGTTGGCCGCAAGACGCCTGTGTCCAAGTGGGGCAAGCCCGCTCACGGCACCAAGACCAGAAAGCCCAAGCTGGCATCCAACAGGCTGATCGTTCGCAGAAGAGACAAAAAGTAGAGGAAAGACATGGCTAGATCATTGAAGAAAGGCCCTTATGCCGACCCCAAGCTGCTTGCCAAGATCGAGAAGATGAACGAGTCCGGCTCCAAGTCTGTCATACAGACCTGGTCCCGCCGCTCCACCATATTCCCTCAGATGATCGGACACACCATCGGTGTGCACGACGGCAGAAAGCACGTACCCGTATTTATCAGTGAAAATATGGTGGGTCACAAGCTGGGTGAATTTGCTATCACCCGCACTTTCAGAGGGCATCAAAAGTCTGAGAAGACTTCGAAATAACCGAACCGGCGGAAAGGGCGGGATGCCCTTCTCCCTCTTTCCGCATCACAGAGCAGCCAGGCGCTGCACAAAATCTATAATTATGTTTTCCCAATGCAGAGGTGCATTGGATGATGGAGGTCACAAAAGTAATGGCTGAAGACAAAATGCAAGCTATTGCAAAAGCACGCAACGTGAGAACCTCGCCGCGCAAGGCTCGTCTTGTCATCGACGTAGTCAGAGGCAAGAGAGTCGACGAAGCTTTGGCTATGCTTCAGTTCACGCCGAACAAAGCAGCCAGACTGATCGAAAAAGTGGTTCGGTCAGCTGCAGCCAATGCCGAAAACAACTACCATATGGACGCCAAGAACCTGAAGATAGGTCTGGCCATGGTAGATGGCGGCCCACTGATGAAAAGACTCAGATACGCTCCCATGGGACGGGGTTACAGGATGGTCAAGAGACTGAGCCACATCACCATAGGCGTGGAAGAGTGCGAGCCTTCGGTAAAGAAGGCCAAAACCGCCGCGAGCGTCAAGGCTCAGGAAGCAGGATCTGAAGGAGGACAGGAATAAATGGGACAAAAAGTCAACCCCATAGGTCTTCGTATTGGCGTAAACAGAGATTGGGATTCCAAGTGGTATGCCAATGACAAGGATTTTGCCAAGAAGCTTTTGGAAGATGTCAAGATAAGAAAGACTCTGAAGAAGCAGCTCTATGAAGATGCTGTTTCCTCGGTGGAGATCGAGAGACCTGCAGGCAACAAGGTGCGGGTCACCATCAACGCCGCCAAGGCGGGCCACATCATCGGCCGCGGCGGAGAGGGCATCGAAAGGGTGCGCAAGACAGTGGAAAAGCTGTGCGCCGACAAGACCCAGGTGTCCATCAACGTAGTGGAGATAGTCACTCCCGAGACCAACGCCCAGCTGGTAGCCGAGTCCATCGCCCAGCAGATAGAAAAGCGTATATCTCCCAAGAGGGCTATGAAGCAGTCCGTCAAGAGAGCCATGTTCGCCGGAGCCAAGGGCATCAAGGTCCGCTGCGCCGGCCGTCTGTCCGGCGCCGAAATGGCCCGTATAGAGAAGGAAAATGACGGCAAGGTGCCTCTTCACACTCTCCGGGCCGACATAGACTACGGCTTTGCCGAAGCCTGGACCCAGTACGGTCACATCGGCGTCAAGGTGTGGATATACAAGGGCGACGTGCTTCCCGGCCACAGAAGAAAGCTGCAGGAAGCCAATCCCAGAAAGAACAAGAAGTTCGGCGCCCACAAGGGCGGCGTGAGACGCCGCAATCCTAATAACAGCAGGGGGAACAAGCGAAATGTTGATGCCTAAAAAAACCAAGTACAGAAAGCAGCAGCGCGGTTCTCGCAAGGGCGTAGCCACCAAGGGCAATACTGTAGTATTCGGTGAGTTCGGCCTTCAGTCACAGGAAGCCGCCTGGATCACCGCCAACCAGATCGAAGCCGCCAGAGTCGCCATGACCCGTTATATGAAGAGAGGCGGCCAGGTGTGGATACGCATCTTTCCCGACAAGCCTATCACCAAGAAGCCTGCCGAGACCCGTATGGGTAAGGGCAAGGGCAATCCCGAGGGATGGGTCGCTGTTGTGAAGCCCGGAAGAGTCATGTTTGAGATCGGCGGCGTAGCCCCCGAGATCGCATACGAAGCGGCCAGGCTGGCCATTCACAAGCTGCCTATCAGCGTGAAGGTCATTACCAAAGAGGAGGGAGCATAGTGAAGTCCACAGAATACAACAGCAAGGTCAAAGCAGCATCCGACGCCGAACTGGAGAAGATGCTCGCCGACGAGAGAAAGAATCTCTTTACTCTCAGGCAGCAGAAGGCTTTCAGACAGCTGGACAACGTTCACGCTATCCCCGAAGCCAAGAAGAACATCGCTCGCATCCTCACCGAGATGAGAGACCGCGAGATAAAAGGATAACAGGTCATGGATAGAGGAAGAAGAAAGATCAGGACCGGTCAGGTCATCAGTGACAAAATGGATAAGACTGTCGTAGTGTCCATCACATCTCTTGTGAAGCATCCTCTCTACGGAAGATTCGTCAAGAAGACCAAGAAGTTCAAGGCCCATGACGAAAACAACGAGTGCGGCATCGGCGATACCATAGAGATCATGGAGACGCGTCCTTTGTCCAAAGATAAGCGCTGGCGTTTTTCTCGCATGATAGAAAAGGCCAAATAATAGGATCTTGGGGCTTTCTCGTGGTAAGACGGCGTCCTTTCACACCGCCTTAAGCCTTGAAAGCCCGCATATTGAAAGGAAACAAGTATGGTACAGATTTATTCCCGTTTGAAGGCCGCTGACAACAGCGGCGCCAAGGAAATACTCGTCATCAGAGTATTGAAGGGCTCCAATACCAGATACGCCGGCATCGGCGACATCATAGTAGGGGCGGTGAAGTCCGCCACCCCCGGCGCCACCGTCAAGAAGAGCGAGGTGGTGAGAGCCGTTGTAGTCCGCACCAAGAGAGATATCTGCCGCCCCGACGGTTCCATTCTGCGTTTTGACGACAACGCAGCGGTGGTCATCAACAACAACAACGAGCCCCGCGGAACACGTATTTTCGGACCTGTGGCAAGAGAGCTCAGAGACAGCGGTTTCATGAGAATAGTGTCTCTTGCTCCTGAAGTGCTGTAGTCGGAGGGTGATTATCATGAAAAAATTCAAAGCAGCCTATAATGGCAAACTGAAGCTGAAGAAGGGCGACGAGATCATCGTTCTTTCCGGCAAGGACAAGGGCAAGCGGGGCAAGGTCATCGAGGCAATGCCCGACACGGGCGAAGTGAGAGTTGACGGCATCAACATAGTGAAGAAGCACCAGAAGAGCCGCGCCACTACCACCAGAGCCATCGCCCAGCAGCAGTCCGGCGAGATCACCATGCCCGCCGCCATCAGCGCTGAAAAGGTGATGCTCATCTGCCCCAAGTGCGGCAAGCAGACCAGGATAGCCAAGGACGTGACGTCCGCCGGCGTTTCTGCCCGCAAGTGCAAGAAGTGCCGCGAGTGGATCGACGAGTAGGAGCATACAATGGCAAGATTAAAAGATATATACAAGCAGGACGTGGTTCCCGCTCTGATGGACAAGTTCCAGTACAAGAACATCATGCAGGTGCCCAAGGTCACCAAAGTGGTGGTCAGCATGGGCGTGGGCGCCGCTATCCAGGACCCCAAGATCATGGACGGCGCTGTCAGCGACATCACCAAGATCACCGGTCAGAAGCCCCTGGTCATCAAGTCCAGAAAGTCCATCTCCAACTTCAAGCTCCGCGAGGGCATGAAGGTGGGGACCAAGGTGACTCTCCGCGGCGCCATGATGTACGAGTTTCTCGACCGCTTCTTCAACATCGCTCTGCCCCGTGTCCGCGACTTTCAGGGCATAGACACCGAGAGCTTTGACGGCCGCGGCAATTTTTCCACCGGTCTGAAGGAACAGCTGGTATTCCCCGAGATCGCCTATGACAAGATAGACCGCATCAGAGGTATGAATATCGCTATTTGCACCTCTGCCAACACCGACGAGGAAGGAAGAGAGCTGCTGAAGGCTCTGGGACTTCCCTTCAAGAGATGATCTGAGGGAGCCGAATCATGAAAAATTATCCCGTTGATGCGATCAGAAACATCGCCCTGGCCGGTCATGGCGGCACAGGCAAGACCACTTTGATCGAAGCGATGCTGTTCAACGCCGGCGTCACCAGCCGCCTGGGCAAGGTGGACGACGGCAACACCGTGTCGGACTACGACGTGGACGAAGTGTCCCGCAAGATGAGCCTCTACACCACGGTGTGCCCCCTGGAGTGGAAGGACACCAAGATCAATCTGGTGGACACTCCGGGCTTTGCCGACTTTATCGGCGACGTCATCGGAGCCATGAGCGCCGTGGAGACCGCCCTCATAGTGGTTGACGGCAGCGGCACCGTGGAAGTGGGCACCGACAACGCCTGGGAAAAGGCCACCGAGGCCGGCATCGCCAAGATATTCTTTATCAACAAGCACGACAAGGAAAACATGAGCTGGAGCGGCACCATCGACGCCCTCCGGGACGCCTACGGTCACGAAGTCACCCCCGTGTATATCCCCATCGGCAAGGAAGCCGGTTTTTCCGGTGTGGTGGACATCCTGAACAAGAAGGCTTACAAATACGACGCGGCCAGGAAGGCCTCTGCGGAGATCGACATCCCCGCGGATATGACCGACCAGGCCGAGGAGCTCAGAGCCCAGCTTATCGAAAACATCGCCGAGGTGGATGACGAGCTCACCGAAAAGTATCTGCTGGAAGACACTCTCTCCGAAGAGGATATAGCCTTCGGCTTCAAGAAGGGTATCAGCGAAGGCAAGTTTTATCCCGTGCTGGTGGGCTCCGCTGCCCTCAACGTGGGCATAGACAATCTGATGGACTTCATAGCCGCATACTGCCCCGCTCCCAAGGTGGAGGAGGGCGGCCTGAAGGCCCGCGTGTTCAAGACTCTGGCAGACCCCTACGTGGGCAAGCTGACCTACTTCAAGGTCATCTCCGGCACCTTTTCCGGTGATTCGAGGGTCTATGACGTGAACACCGAAAAAGAAGAGAGAGTGGGCCAGGTCTATCACGTGCTGGGCAAGACCCAGACAGGCGTCAGCGAGATCAGCACAGGCGACATAGGCGCCGTAGCCAAGCTGGCATCGGTGCAGACCGGCGACACTCTGGGCGAAAAGACCACCGAGGCTCTGCCCGCCCTGAACTTCCCCGAGCCCGTATACGCTCTGGCCGTCAAGGCCGCCAACAAGGCTGCCGAGGACAAGATGGGCCCCGCCTTTGCCAAGCTGATGGAAGAGGATCCCACCTTCAAGACCTATCGCGACAACGAGACCGGCCAGTCCATAGTCGCCAGCCTGGGTGACGTGCATCTGGGCATCACCATGGACAAGCTGAAGAGAAAGTTCGGCGTGGAGGTCACTACCGAGACCCCCAAGGTGGCCTACAGAGAGACCATCACCATCACAGCCGAGGCCCAGGGCAAGCACAAGAAGCAGACCGGCGGCAGCGGCCAGTACGGCGACTGTACCATCCGGATGGAGCCCATGCCCAGAGGCGGCGGCTACGAGTTCGTGGACGCCATCGTGGGCGGCGCCATACCCCGCCAGTATATACCTGCGGTGGACAAGGGCATCCAGGAAGCCATGACCAAGGGCATCCAGGCAGGCTGCCAGTGCGTGGACATCAAGATCACCTGCTTCGACGGCAGCTACCACCCCGTGGACTCCAAGGATATAGCCTTCCAGATGGCCGGCAAGATAGCCTTCAAGGTTGCGGCCGAAAAGGCAAAGCCCGTGATACTGGAGCCTATCATGAAGGTGAGGATCACAGTCCCCAGCGATTGTATGGGCGACGTGATGGGCGATCTGAACACGAAGCGCGGCAGAGTGGCAGGCATGGACGATGCGGGCGCCGGCAGGCAGATCATCAACGCTACCGTTCCTCAGAACGAGATGCTGAATTACTGCATAGAGCTTCGCTCCCTGTCCAAGGGCCGCGGCAAATTCACCAGTGAGTTTGACCACTACGAAGAAGCGCCCATGAACATCACTCAGAAGATCATTGCGGATTATGAAAAGTCCAAGGAAGAATAAAGAGGTTCTGTATGGCTAAAACATGTCTTATCGAAAAACAAAAGAGAGCGCCGAAGTTCAAGGTCAGAGCTTACAACCGCTGCGGCGTGTGCGGCAGGAGCCGCGGATACATCCGCAAGTTCGGCATTTGCCGCATCTGCTTCAGAGAGATGGCTCACCGCGGGCTTATCCCCGGCGTGACGAAATCCAGCTGGTAGTCAATTATCCGGAGGGCTCCGGGCCCTCCGGCAGCGCAAAGTATCGTCCCGATCAGACGATAACTGCGCACAGTATATTTTTATGCCGGTAAGTCAGGCGCCGCGAGGGGCAGCATACGCTGGCTATCGAAGGCTTGACACATTGTGAGCATTTTTGATAAAATATAAGATGGTCACTTGTTTTTATGGAGGATCACATATACAAATGATGGTTACAGACCCCGTTGCCGATTTGCTTACCAGAATAAGAAATGCAAATCAGGCAAGTCACGAATCCGCTCTTGTTCCTGCCAGCAAGCTGAACATGGAGCTGGTGAAGATCCTGGCCGACGAGGGCTTTATCAAGGGCTACGACATGGTAGCCGATGCGAAGTTCCCCACGGCCAAGGTGTATCTCAAATACGGCCCCAAGCAGGAAAAGATCATTACCAACCTGAAGAGGATATCCAAGCCCGGCCTGCGTGTTTACGTCAAGAGAGACGCAGTCCCCAGAGTGCTCCGCGGCCTGGGTATCGCTATCATCAGCACCTCCAAGGGTGTGATGGTGGACCGCGAGGCCCGCAAGCTGGGCATCGGCGGCGAAGTGTTGTGTTACGTGTGGTAGGAGGACAGCAATGAGTAGAATAGGAAAGCTGCCCATCGCCATACCCAAGGGCGTGGAAGTCAAGCTGGATGCCACCAACATCAACGTCAAGGGCCCCAAGGGCTCTCTGGACGTCGCTCTTCATCCCGACATCACTGTCAAGGTGGAGGACGGCAACATAGTATGCACCAGACCCACCGACAGACCCGAGCACAGGAGTCTGCACGGTCTGATGAGGGCTCTGATCAACAACGCTGTGACAGGCGTCACCGCCGGCTTTGAAAAGAAGCTCAATATCATCGGCGTGGGCTACCGCTGCGAAATGGCGGGCAAGAATCTGAAGCTGATCGTCGGCTATTCCAACGACGTGATCATAGAGCCTCTGGAGGGCATCACCTTTGAATGCGGTATCGAAGGCCCTCAGAGAACTCCCTTTATCTTTGTCCGCGGTATCAGCAAGGAGACCGTAGGCCAGCAGGCCGCCCTTATACGCCGGGTGCGTCCTCCCGAGCCCTACAAGGGCAAGGGTATCCGCTATGCGGGCGAATACGTGCGCCGCAAGGTGGGCAAGGCCGCAGTCAAAAAATAATCGTTACCCATCCGCGCCGCTGCCTGACGCAGCGGCCGCGGTCAGGTATATCCGGTCTGTTGTCACAGCCGCGTAAGTCTCAGAAATATCTATACCGGGAGACGGTGAGAGCCACAGCCTTGTGCGACGGTATTCATATTGGTATAGCGGCGTGAATCTTCCGGCCGGAGATCACCTATCTAATCTGAAGACGGAGGAAACAATGAAGAATTCCAAGGAAATGCTTCGCAAGAGAAGACATTTCAGACTGAGAAAAAAGCTCTCAGGCACCCAGGAAAAGCCGAGGCTGAACGTGTTCAGGAGCCTGAACAACATTTATGCCCAGGTCATCGATGACACTAAGGGAAGCACCCTGGTCGCAGCGTCAACTCTTGATGCGGCGATAAAGTCCGCTCTCGAAGGCAAGTCCAAGAAGGACGCCGCCAAGATGGTGGGCGAGCTTGTGGCCAAAAAGGCTCTCGAGGCCGGTATCACCACCGTGGTCTTTGACAGAGGCGGCTACAAGTATCACGGAAGAGTTGCTGCACTGGCTGAAGGGGCCCGTGAAGCCGGTTTGAAGTTTTAGGAGCGAAGTGATATGGCAAGAATTAATCCCGACAAGCTGAACCTTGAAGAGATAGTGATCAAAACCAACAGGGTCCAGAAGACCACCAAGGGCGGACGCACACTCAGCTTCAGCGTCCTGGTAGCCGTAGGCGACAAGGCCGGGCACGTGGGCGTTGGTCTGGGCAAAGCCGCTGCCGCTCCCGATGCCATCAGAAAGGGCGTGGAGGATGCCAAGAAGAACATCATATCCGTCCCTCTCGTTCACGGCACCGTTCCTCACGAGGTATTTGACAAGTACGGCGCTTCCAACGTGGTGGTAAAGCCTGCTTCTCACGGTACCGGAGTCGTGGCCGGCGGCGCAGTGAGACCCATTCTCGAGCTTGCCGGCGTGACCGACGTGCTGGCCAAGATACTGGGCTCGCGCAACGCAGTCAACGTGGCCAAGGCCACCATCAACTGCCTCAAGGATATGCAGGTAGCCGAGGACATCTGCGCTGCCCGCGATGCCAAGCTGGAGACCCTGGTCCCCTGGTATGCAAGACAGAGAAAGGCTGAGGCGGCCGATGCCGAGGCTCCGGCGGAGACTGCTGTTCCGGAACCGGCAGAGACCCCTGCAGCGGAGGAGGAGACAAATGCTTAAGATCACCCTTGTAAAGAGCCTTATCAAGAGCAAGCCCGACCAGATCGGCACAGTCCGCGCTCTGGGTCTCGGCAAGGTGGGCTCTGTAGTATTTCAGGCCGAAACAGACTGCATAAAGGGCATGATAGGCAAAGTCGGTCATCTCCTTTCCGTAGAGGTCGTATCAGACGAGGAGGCTTCCAAATAATGAGATTACACGATCTGAAACCCAATCCCGGCGCCAAGAAGGGCCGGAAAAGAATAGGCCGCGGCCCCGGCTCCGGCAGAGGCACTACCGCAGGACGCGGTATGAACGGTCAGAAGTCCCGCTCCGGCGGCGGCGTGATGGTGGGTTTTGAAGGAGGTCAGACTCCTCTCTACAGGAAGCTGCCTCACAGAAAAGGCTTCAAGAGCATCAACAAGAAGGAATACGTGGTAGTCAACGTGGCGGACCTGGACGTGTTTGAGGCCGGCTGCGAGATCACCATCCCCGTTTTGCAGGATGCCGGCATCATCAGCAACCTCAAGGACGGCGTGAAGATCCTGGGAGGCGGCGAGCTGTCCAAGGCCTTCACCGTCAAGGCAAACAAATTTTCCAAGTCGGCCATTGACAAAATTCAGGCTGCCGGAGGAACTGTGGAGGTCATCTAATGCTTGCATCTCTTATGGCTGCCATCCGCAGTCCTGAGCTGAAAAAACGTCTCCAATATCTCGTCCTGATGATGGCGGTGTACGTGTTGGGCCTGCATATCACTATCCCCGGCGTGGACCCCTCCAAGCTGTTCGGTGAAGGCGGGGCCTTCAGCGGCGGTCTGGTCGATATGATGGATATGTTCGGCGGCGGCGCATTCAAAAAATACGCCATCTTCGCCATGGGTATCATGCCCTACATCAACGCGTCCATTATCATGCAGCTTCTGACCATCGCTTTTCCCAACCTGGCTGCCATGCAGAAGGAAGGGCCTGCCGGTCAGAAAAAGATCAAGCAGTGGACCAGATGGCTCACGGGCATACTGGCCTTTTTCCAGTCGTTCATGATGACTATGGTGCTCAAGAACTCCAACGCCATCAATGACAACGGTCTGGGCTGGCTGTATATCGTGTATATAGCGGTCATCCTTACCGCAGGCACCTGCTTCCTGGTGTGGATGGGCGAGATGATCACCGAGAAGGGCATAGGCAACGGTGTATCCATCGTGATCTTTGCCGGTATCATGGTCACTCTTCCCTTCCAGCTGTTTTCGTCTGCGGCTCTGGCCGCTTCGTCCGGAGTGGGCGGCTGGTTCAGATATGCCCTGCTGCTCCTGGTGTTCGTGGCCACCGTAGCCTTTATGGTGTCCGTGACCCAGGCAGTGCGCAAGGTGCCCATTCAGAACGCCCGCCGCACCGTGGGCAACAAGGTGTACGGAGGCCAGGCGACCCACCTTCCCCTGAAGGTGAATTCCGCCGGCGTCATCCCCATCATCTTTGCCGTGTCCATACAGTATTTTCCTCTGACCATTGCCAACGCTCTGGCCCAGGGCAATACGGACAACTGGTTCGTGCGGTTCGCCTCGGACTTTGCTCCCGGCGGCTCCTGGTGGGGCTCCCTCATATACGCTGTGGGCATATTGCTCTTTACCTACTTCTACACGGCTGTCACCTTCAACGTCGCCGACGTGACGGACAACCTGAAAAAGCAGGGCAGCTATATACCGGGCATCAGACCCGGCAAGCCTACTCAGGAATATCTGGATAAGATCATGACCAGGATCACCCTTTTCGGCGCTATCTTCCTGGCTATAGTGGCTCTTATACAGTATTATATCCCGGGCTGGCTGGGCTTCGGCGGTACCTTTTCTCTCATAGGCGGCACCTCTCTCCTGATCGTGGTGGGCGTAGCCCTGGATACCATGCAGCAGATAGAGAGCCAGCTCCTTATGAGACACTATCAGGGCTTTATAAAATAAGAGAATGCGATCGCAGGCAGCAGACACACTGCTGCCTTATTCGCATGTAAATGCGTCTTTTGCAAGGAGAGTAGTATGAGGATCGTGTTGTTCGGACCTCCGGGGGCCGGAAAAGGCACTCAGGCCGTGAGGCTTTCGAGGGCTCTGGGCGTGCCCCATATTTCCACCGGCGATATGCTGAGAGAAGCTATCAGCAGGGAGACTGCCGTAGGGCTTTCCGCCAAGGGCTACATGGACAAGGGCTTTTTGGTCCCCGACGAGATAGTGCTGGGCATAGTGAAGGACAAGATCGCAGCGGACTGCCGCGAGGGCTTCATTCTGGACGGCTTTCCCAGGACCATACCCCAGGCAGAGGGCCTGGACGCCCTGCTTGCCGAGCTGGATATGCCTCTGGAGGCAGTGGTGGATCTGGAGCTGGAGAGCAGGCTCATAGTGGAGCGCCTTTCCAGCCGTATGGTGTGCCCCGGCTGCGGCGAACCCTACAATACCAGGTCCAAGATGCCCGCCAAGGAAGGTGTGTGCGACGTGTGCGGCTGCGAGATCATCCGCAGGGACGACGACATGCCCGACGCCATACAGAACCGTCTGGACACCTATGCAAGGCTCACCGCTCCCCTTATCAGCTATTACAGGGACAAGGGTATCCTGAAGGGCGTTGACGCCTCCGGCAGCATCAATGAGATAGAGCGTCTTATCAGGGACGCGCTGGGAGTATAGCTTGGTAACCAAAAAGACTCCCCGGGAGCTGGACCGCCAGAGAAGCGCCTGCAAGGTGGTGGCCGAGGTCCTGCAGTATGCAGGCCGGGCGCTCAGCCCCGGTATGACAACTCTGGAGCTGGACAGGCTCATAGACGCAAAGTGCGCCGAGCTGGGCGCCGTTCCCTCCTTCAAGGGCCTCTACGGCTTTCCGGGGGCTGCCTGCATCTCGGTGAACGACGAGCTCATACACGGCATCCCTTCGGACAGACGGGTGCTCAATGAGGGAGACATAGTGTCGGTGGACTTCGGCGCCTGCAAGAACGGCTATCACGGCGATTCCACCGTGACCTTTGTGGTGGGAGGCCCGGACAAGGCCTCCGAGGAGGCCGCAAGGCTGCTCACGGTCACCCGCAACGCTCTCGCGATAGGCATCAAAAACGCCTTTCCCGGCAACAGGCTGGGGGATCTGGGCAGCGCCATCGAGGAATACGTCACGAGCATGGGCTGCAGCGTGGTCAGGGAATACGTGGGCCACGGCATAGGCAAGTCGGTCCATGAGGACCCCTCGGTGCCCAATTACGGGGTCCCGGGCAAGGGACTGAGGCTTTCCGAAGGCGTGGTGCTGGCCATAGAGCCCATGGTGAACGCAGGCTCTCCCGCCATCAGAGTGTTGGACAACAAGTGGACCGTGGTCACCCGGGACGGGGCGCTGTGCGCTCATTTTGAGCACACGGTGGCCGTCACCAAGAACGGTCCGGAAATATTGACAAAGCTATAGGAGGTGTTTCTTTGGCTAAAGAAGAAGCTATTACCGTAGAAGGCAGAGTGGTGGATTCGCTGCCCAATGCGGCCTTTAAGGTGGAGCTGCCTCAGGGGCCCATCATCACAGCCCATATATCGGGCAAGATGCGCATGAACTATATACGCATATTGCCCGGCGACAGGGTGACGGTGGAGCTGAGCCCCTACGATCTGACCAGGGGCAGGATCACATATAGATTCAAAAATTAGTTATTCATCCCTGCAGCTTAAGAAAGACTTTACTTTTGGCATTAATTGTGATATAATAGATTATTGCCATTATATATTTATGTGTCCATAGGCGTATGGGCACCAGGTAAGGAGTGACTCATGAAAGTCAGAGCTTCTGTAAAGCCTATGTGCGACAAGTGCAAGGTAATCAAGAGACACGGTGTGGTCAGGGTTATCTGCTCTGCGTATCCTAAGCACAAACAAAGACAAGGCTAAGAGACCGGATACAAAAAGTTATTGGAGGAAAACGTAACTTGGCAAGAATTGCAGGTGTGGACTTACCTCGGGACAAAAGGATCGAGTACGGACTGACCTATATCTTCGGCATCGGGCTGACCAGCTCCCGCAAGATATTGGCCGACGCCGGCGTAGATCCCGACACCAGGGTCAAGGACCTGTCTGAGACCGAAATAGGCCGTCTCAGAAAAGTGATCGAAGACAGCTACACTGTCGAAGGAGACCTCAGGCGTGAGGTCGGCATGGCTATACGCCGCTTAGTGGAAATAGGCTGCAACAGGGGGAGACGTCACAGGATGAATCTTCCGGTGCGCGGTCAGAGAACAAAGACGAATGCAAGAACCAGAAAGGGCCCGAGAAAGACAGTCAGCAGGTCCAAGAAGGCAGCAGATTAGGGGAGGCTTTTAAGTGGTACGAAAACAAGTTGAACGCGTCAAAGCAAAGCCCAAGAGAAATGTTGCTCACGGTGTGGCTCATATCAAGAGTACCTTCAACAACACGCTGGTGTCCATCACCGACGACAACGGACAGGTACTGAGCTGGTGCTCCGCCGGTCAGGTGGGGTTCAAGGGCTCGAAGAAGAGCACTCCTTTTGCTGCATCCCTTGCTGCCGACAAGGCCGCCAAGGCCGCCATGGAGCACGGTCTGCAGAAGGTGGACGTGATGGTAAAGGGTCCCGGTTCGGGAAGAGAGACAGCTATCAGAGCGCTGGCCACCGCCGGTCTCGATATAGTTATGATCAAGGACGTGACGCCCATTCCTCATAACGGCTGCAGACCCCCCAAGAGAAGAAGAGTATAGTTTGCATAGTTTGCATTAAAGGAGATTTATATGTCATCACAGAGTATCCCTGCCTGCAAGATGTGCAGACGCGAAGGATCAAAATTATATATCAAAGGCACCCGCTGCTATTCCAAGAAGTGCCCCTTTGACACCGTGAAGAGCGGCAAGAACAGCGAGAAGGCAGTTCCTCCCGTTCCCGGTATGCACGGTCAGAGCATGCAGCGCAAGCTGTCCGACTACGGCCAGCAGCTCCGCGAGAAGCAGAAGCTGAAGAGGATCTACGGCATGCGTGAGAAGCAGTTCTCCATCGACGTGGCAGAGGCTGTCCGCCAGCCCGGCGTCACCGGCGAGAACCTGCTGAGACTGCTGGAAGTGCGTCTGGACAACGTGGCCTTCAGGCTGGGCTTTGGCTTCAGCCGCAAGCAGGCCAAGCAGCTGGTCAGCCACGGTCACGTGCAGGTCAACGGCAAGAAGGTGGATATCCCCTCCTACAAGGTCAAGGTAGGCGACGTGGTCTCCGTGTGCGAGAAGGCCAGAAGCATAGCCTTTGTAGTGGATTGTCTTGCAGCCAATTCAAGGAACACTCCTCTCTGGCTGTCCCTGGATGCCGGCGCTTTTTCCGGCAAGGTAGTCAGCCTGCCCTCGAGAGAGCAGATCGACACAGACGTCAACGAGCAGCTGATCGTTGAATACTATTCCAGATAGTCGCGGAGGTGACTTGAATTATGGGTAATGACGAGCCCAGAATCATTGTAAAGAAAGAAAGCGACCTCTCCGGTCAGTTTGTAGTGGAGCCTCTGGTCCATACCTTCGGACACACTGTAGGCAACGCTCTCAGGAGAGTGCTTCTTCACAACATAGAAGGCGCTGCGGTCACTTCGATCAGGATCGAAGGGATCAACAACGAGTTTCAGACCATACCCGGCGTCCGGGAGGACGTGACCGAGTTCATGCTGAACATGCGGGGCCTGTATGTCAAGATGCTTGCCCCCGCCGGCGATACGGACGGGCGTGTCCTCAGGATACACGTGGAAGGCAGCGGACGCGTGACCGGCGCCGATATCCAGTGCGCCACCAACGACGTCATCATTGTCAACCCGGATCTGTATCTGTGCGAGATCACCGACGAGGCCGGCGTGCTGGACGTGGAAATGACTGTGGAGAAGGGCTACGGCTTCGTTCTGCCCGAACAGCAGCATATACACAAGGACGGAAACATCGGCATCATACCCATGGCATCCGTATTCACTCCCGTTATCAAGGTCTCTTATGACGTGGAGCCCACGAGAGTAGGCCACGACACCCATTTTGAGAGGCTGGTGCTCAACATTGAGACCAACGGCACCGTGACTCCCATAGAGGTGCTGACGGAGAGCTGCAAGATACTCATCAGGCAGTTCAATCTCATACGCAGCGTGGCGGGAGACGTAAGCGACGTGACCTTTGGCTTTGACGGGCCGGCCGTGTCGGATCACAAGCTCACTCAGAGAGTGGAGGATCTGGCATTCGGCCACAGGACGGCCAATTGCCTTCGCAGAGAGAACATCCAGACGGTGTCCGAGCTGCTGAATTACAGCGAGAGCGACCTGCTGAAGCTGCGGAGCTTTGGCAAGAAATCCCTGGACGAGGTCATTGCGAAGCTGGACGAAATGGGGCTTGCCCTCAAGAAATAGGTTCACGATCCCCGCTTGAGGGATCACATCAAATAAGAGTAAGGTGGTTTATATACTATGCGACACAGAGTTGCAGGCAGAAAGCTCGGTTTGCCGACCGATCAGCGTATGGCTCTTTTGAAGGGACTGGTGCGCAATCTTATCCTCAATGAGGGTATCATTACTACCGAGCCCAGAGCAAAGGAAGCCAGAGTTATGGCCGAAAAGCTGATAACTACCGCGAAGAAAGGCTGGTTTGCCAAGGACGACAGTGAGCTCACCCCCGAGGAAAGGGCTCAGAAGGTCCATGCTATCAGAATGGCGAGACGCCTGATGCCCGCCCCCAGGATGCCCAAGAGCGTGCTGGCCATGAAGGGCGAGAAGCAGAAGGCCGCCAAGGCCGCCATCAGAGAGCATGACGCAGTAAAGCATTTGTTTGAGGACGTATGTCCCAAGGTGGCCGACCGCAAGGGCGGCTATACCAGAATAACCAAGGTAGGCTTCAGAAGAGGCGACAACGCCTCCCTGGTCAAGCTGGAGCTCGTCCTTGATTGATGAGAAACGTCAGGCTTATCCTGGAGTATGACGGCACAGCCTATTCCGGCTTTCAGCGGCAGCCCAACGGGCCCACAGTCCAGGCTGCACTGGAGTCTGCCATAAAGAGTGTGGTCGGCAAGGACGTCACCCTTTATGCGGCGGGCAGGACGGATGCGGGCGTGCATGCCACAGGACAGGTCTGCAGCTTTCTCACCGACACGGATATCGGCGAGGAGGGCCTTTTTGCGGGGATCAACTCCTTCCTTCCCGACGATATTTCGGTGTCGCGTCTCGAATTTGCCGATCCGGATTTTCACGCCAGATATTCGGCAGTGAGCAGGCATTACAGCTACAGGATACTCAACAGGAGGGCTCCTTCGGCTCTCGCTTTCAGATACACCTGGCATGTGAAGCGGCTCCTGGACCCGGAGAGGATGAGACGCGCCTCAGGTCCCCTGCTGGGGACCCATGACTTCAGGTCTCTGGCCAACGCCGGCTGCGCGGACAACACCGTGAGGACGGTAAAGTCTTTGTCCATTCACAAAGACGGCGATATAATATATATCGACATCGAGGCCGACGGCTTTTTGCGCAGTATGGTCCGGAACATTGCCGGTCTGCTGACGGAAGTCGGCCTGGGAAAGAGGGAGCCCGAAGCCATCGAGGGCCTATTGGAGAAGAGAGACAGACGTCTGGCGGGGCTGTGCGCCCCGGCCAAGGGTTTGTTTTTTACAAGAGTAGATTATTAAACAACGAGGATATGTAATGAAGACATATTTGGCTAAGAATGAAACTGTAGAGCGCAAGTGGTTCCTGATCGACGCTACCAACATGCCTGTAGGCCGTCTTGCAGCCGAGACAGCCAAGATTCTCAGAGGGAAGAATAAGCCCATATTTACTCCCAACGTGGACTGCGGTGACCATGTGGTCATCATCAACGCCGACAAGGTCAGGCTCACCGGCAACAACAAGGCCGCCGAGCCTATCTACCGCCATTCCGGTTATCCCGGCGGATTGAAGCAGCGCCCCAGAGGAGTGTATCTGGAGATGCTGCCCGTCAACTACGTGATGAGGACGGTGAGAGGCATGCTCCCCAAGAATACCCTGGGAAAGAAGATGCTCAAGAAGCTGCGCGTATATGCGGGACCCGAGCACGAGCAAGCTGCTCAGAAGCCCGTACAGATCTCATTCGACAAGTAATTACAGCCTGCCCGCGCTCAGGGCCGGAGGCCCATTTCCTCCGTCTCGGCGCCGGCTATATTCAAAAAAGGTGGACAAATTGGATAAACAAAGATATTACGGCACAGGCCGGCGCAAGAATGCGGTAGCCCGCGTGTGGCTCACCCCCGGCGAAGGCAACATCATCATCAACGGCAGACCCATGGCCGAATACGTGGGCAGAAAGTCTCTGGAGATACACGTCACCCAGCCCTTTGCCATCATCGACGCTATGGGCAAGTTTGACGTGTGGGCGACAGCCACCGGCGGCGGCATTTCCGGCCAGGCCGGCGCTGTCAGACACGGCATCGCCATCGCGCTCACTCAGTTTGACGAGGAAAACAGGACCGCGCTCCGCCGCAGCGGATTTCTCACCAGAGATCCCCGCGTCAAGGAAAGGAAAAAGTACGGACGCAAAAAGGCCAGAAGAGGCTTCCAGTTCTCCAAGCGTTAAGCCTATCTGCATCAGGCAGTATATACGTCCCCGCACAGCCGCAGGCTCTGCGGGGCTTTTGTTTTGGCGCCGGCAGGTCCCGCCGTTTTGCTGCCCGGGGCAGGGCCGTATATGCTATAATAAGACTGGCTGTGTTCGTATTATTCTACATCTCCGAGCGCGCCATGGAGGAAATATGCGTCTTATCATCCTTGTTCTTGCCGTATTGTGCGCCGCTTTGCCGGCTCTCTCTTTGGACCTGACGGAGGCCGCCATAGTCCTGGGCCCCGACGCCGACCCGGCGGAGGAGACTGCCGCTTCCGAGCTTTCGGCATATCTGCAAAAGATCACCGGCCGTGAGTATCCCGTCACTGACCGGCAGCCCTCGGAGGGGCCTGCCATATACGTGGGGCAGACGGCGCAGGTAAAGAGCCTGCTCCCGGACTTTGACTGGGACTCTCTGAAGGACGACGGCACCCTGATAAAGAGCGGAAAGAACTATCTCGTGCTGGCGGGGGACAGGCCCCGGGGCTCCATTTACGCCGTATACGGCTTTTTGGAGGACTATTTGGGCTGCAGGTTCCTGACGGCCCACGCGGAGACCGTGCCCGTGAGGGACAGGATAGTGGTCAAGGACAATATCTACAAGACCCACGTTCCTCCCTTTACTTACAGAGAGGCCCTTCTCTGCATGAACTACATCAACCAGCAGACCACTGCCAAGATGCGGGTCAACGGGGACAACGGAGCCATTCTGCGGGAATGGGGCGGCAACAGGAGCATGTGGAGGATCGACCATTCCTTTGCCAGGGAGCTGCTGCCCGGCGAAAAGTACTTTGACGAGCATCCCGAGTGGTTCGCCCTGCGGGACGGCGTCCGCCGGCCCGTGCAGCCCTGCCTGTCCAATGAGGAGGCTCTGAAGGAGGTGGCCGAGAACATCCGGGAAGAGATCAGGACTCTCGGCCTGAAATGCGTCTCGGTGGGCCTCAACGACAACAACCTCTGCTGTCAGTGTCCGGAATGCGAGGCCCTGGCGGAAAAATACGGCGCCCAGTCCGGGGTGCTGATATACGCCCTGAACCATATATACGAGCTAATCAGGGACGAATACCCCGACGTGATGCTGGAGACCTTTGCCTATCTGCACACAGCGGAGCCTCCCAGGGGGATAAAGCCCTGCGACCACGTGGTGATAGTCTTGTGCGACATAGAAAACAACTTCGGCGCCTCTTTTGCCGAGACCCCAAAAAAGCCTCTCTTCCTGCCGGAAAACGCCAGATATTTTCTCTACGCCGACCAGCAGACCGTGAACAGCGAGTATTATCGCAGGCTTATGGAATGGGGCACATTAACCGACAATCTCTTTATCTGGCACTACGTGGCCAACTTCAGCAACTATCTGATCCTGCATCCCAATATAGCCCCCTTCAAAAGGGACATACAGGCCTTCCGGGACGCCGGGGCAAAGGCAGTGTTCTTTCAGGGTGACCGGAACAACGCCTACGCGGGCTTTACGGCCCTCAGAAACTACGCGCTTTGCCAGCTGGCCTGGGACCCGGACAAAGATGAAGACGCTCTCATGAAGGATTTTATGCAGGGCTTTTACGGCGCCGGCTGGGAGTATATCTGCAGGATATGGGAATACGCCCGGGAGATAGTCGAAAAGCGCCATATCTTCATCAGCACCTACTCTTATGACAACTCCTGGCTCACCAAGGAGGAAATGGCGGAGATCTTCCGCCTGTTCGCCCTGGCCCTGTCCGCCGCCTCGGAGGACGAGGACGCCCGGTACCGCATCTATTACGACCTGATGTGCTTCCAGGTGGGCTGGTATCTGGCAGACGACGAGACCAGAGACTACTGCGCCCGGTCGGGCTGGATGACTATATCAGACCCCGACAGGTTCGCCCGTTATTTCCTCGGATTTGCCCGGGATAACAGTATCCTGGAGTTCAGCGAGGGCGGCCCCGTGGAGAATTCCATCCTGTCCGGCTACAAGCCCAAAGAGAAATCGGGCAGCGTCCCTGACCTGTGCGAAGGTCTGGCAGACGAGGAGTGGATCGAGCTGCTGCCGGACGATTTTGCCATCATCCAGAAGGGCGCTCTGGCAGACGTGCTGGAGGACCCGGAGGCCGTGACGGGCAGGGCCTGCGTGCTGTATTCGGATACTGCCGAGTGGAATATGGCGTCGGGGATGTCCAAGCTGTGCTTTTATCTCTCCGACAGAGGCTACAGGGCCTGCGACGTCTTCGTGTCGGCAAAACGCGCCGGCGAGATGAACGACCCGGAGGCGGACGCCCTGCAGGTGATCACCTGGGAGCCGGGCTACGGTCTGGAGAAGACCTTCAAGGCCCGGGAGCTGGGAGAGAGCTACTCTCTTCTCAAGGCCGGGAGCTTTGAAATAAAGCGCAAGCCCAATGCCGATATGTTTCTGTATCCCCTCAATCATCCGGAGGGCTGCAAAGAGGTGTGGATAGACAGGGTGATACTTATCCCCCGCAAATGACAGCCGCCGGAGAACGCCCGGATGTTGCCTGATCTCCGGGCTGTTTGCGTAAGCGGCAAATAAAGAGCGGGACCTGCCGGTCCCGCTCCTTTTTTGATCGGGGTGATCTGTCAGGCCCGGCGCAACGATCCGGTCATTCTGTCTGCTGCCGGACCGGCCCCGGGGCTTCAGGCTCTGTGGCCTCCTATCTGCCCGTTTCTTTCTCTGCCGGTGGCTTCCGGCAGATAGCTGGAGGCGGGCAGCACGGCGTTTTTGCCGTATCTGTCCGTCAGGCCGCACACTGCGGTCTGCAGCCTCCGCTCTCTGTCCTCCGACATGTCTTCAAAGAGGGCCGGCTCCGGGCAGACCGGCTTCAGCCCGCTGAGGCTGACGCCCACCCGGTGCAGGTCTATATGCGCCGGAGCGCAGCCCAGATACAGCCTGCGGGCGTGGTCCGCTATGACCGACCGGGCGCAGGAGGGAGGTATCGTTTTGGATGCGCCGGACGAATCGTGGCTGCCGCCGGGCAGTGAGAAGCCGGCGCAGACGCTGACGGCGCTGCAGTTCATGCCCGTGCGGGTCAGCTCCAGACACAGGTCGTAGATCATCTCTCCCAGCAGCAGCTGCCCTCTTTCTCTGGTGCAGCGGGTCCCTATGACCTGGCTGTGGGATACGGAGCGCTGCTTTGGAGAGTAGCTTTTGACGTCTGCCATCTCCGTGGCGTCTCTGCCCCAGGCCTTGTCTATGAGGCTTTCGCCGCATACGCCGAATTGCCGCAGTATCAGCTCCCGGGGCGCCGCGGCCAGCTGCTCCATGCAGGTGATGCCCAGCCGGGCGAGCCTGCGGGCCCTGCCGGCGGCTATCATCCAAAAGTCGGTGATGGGCCTGTGCCGCCACAGGAGGCGCCTGTAGAGCTCCTCGTCCAGACAGGCTATGCCGTCGGGCGAATGCTTGGCCAGTATGTCCAGGGCTATCTTGGCCAGATACATATTGGAGCCTATGCCGCAGGCCGCCGTCAGCCCCAGCTCTCTGTATATGGCGCCCTTGAGCAGCTCCGCCAGCTCCCGGGGGGTCTTGCGGTAAAGGGACAGGTAGGGGGTCACGTCCAAAAAAGCCTCGTCTATGGAATACACGTGTATATCCTCCGGTGCTATGTATTCCAGATATATCTCGTATATGTCCGCCGCCGTTTCCATATACAGCCTCATGCGGGGACGGGCTATGATGAACTGCTTGTCCGCGGGTATCTCAAAGAGGCGGCACCTGTTTTTCACGCCCTCCTTTCTGAGAGAAGGGGAGACTGCCAGGCAGATGGTCCTGTCCGTGCGGGACTCATCGGCCACCACCAGATTGGCGGTCATGGGGTCCAGGCCCCTCTTGACGCATTCCACCGACGCGTAAAAGGATTTCAGATCGATGCAGAGATAGGTCTTGTCCATACGGGCCTCCGTTTATAGTGTTGTATATACATAGTGACAACTATATTATAAACCTGTCCGCGCCGATAGTCAATATATTGTGTGAAAAAATGTCTATGCGGGCCGTTTTTTCCGGCCGGGGGGCGCCCGGTTGCGCGGGGCGGCCTTTTGTGGTATAATGGAGTTATCCCAAACCGGCAGGTGGTGCTATGAGATATATTGTTTGCCTATTGATATTGTGGATGCTTCCCGCGTCGCTGTGGGCGGAGTTCGCCCCGTTTCCGTCTTATTTCCGGGGCATAAACCAGGTCAGCGCGAAAATGGCAGAGCCGGACCGTCCTCTCAATCTGACGGACGCCGAGATAGAGGCCTTCAGGGAAAAGGGGGTCAACACCATACGGGTGCCTCTGTATCCCGAGGCCATAGGCATACCGGACAAGATGTATTATGACAACGGCAGGACCTTTGACAGGGCCGCCGCCGAAAAGTGGCAGCTGGACTGGAGCCGTCTGGACGGCTTTCTGGACCAGTGCGTGAAGTATGGCGTCACCCCTTACATATGTCCGCATCCCATGCATTTTTACACCATATACATACCGGAGGACAAGGCCTCCGTCGAGTGGTTCACCCTGAAGGTGGTGGAGCATATTTCCGCCAAATACGGCAGCCGGGTGATATACGGCTGGTATGAGAATATATGGCGCAATTCCCACGATCCCTGGCATACGGGGGATTACAGACACGTCAGATATCCGGGCTTTCTGGCAGACTTCCGGGCGAAGCTGCGGGAGCAGTACGGCTCCATAGACAGCCTGAACAAGGCCTGGAAGAGCGACTACGCCTCCTTTGACGAGGTGGAGATACCCGATATGGGCTCCGTGGAGCGGGGCGTTCCCGCCTCTGCCATGTCCAGCCGCAGGACCTACGACCTGCGCTATATCATAGACGCGCTGTCCCTGGCCGCCGTCAGGGACATCAAGGCCAAAGTGAAGGCCCTCGCTCCCGACTGCCTGTGGGCGGGCTCCTGCTTCCACGACAGCTTTGGCGGGCTGGGGCAGGTGAAGGGCGGCAACCCGCCCAACTGCAACTGGAGCCTCAGGACCCACGCCCTCACCAGCGACCTGCTGGCCGCCGACAGCTATCAGCACAGAGACCGGTTCATGGCTTCCTACAGGACCGTGGAAAAGCTGGCCTGGCTCCACGGCATACCCTGGTTTGCCGTAGAGGTCAACAGCCAGATACCCGACGCCATGAAGTGGCTGGTGGAGCTGGGAGGCGACAACGCCGGCTCTCTGGTGTGGGACGGCAGAGACGCGGGGGACTTTGGGCTCATGGACGGCAAGGGCGAGTTTCGCCCCTCCATAGATACGGCCGCATACCTGTGGGAATACGGGGAGCGCGCCCGGCGCCCCTACACCCGCGGCAAGATATACGTCTATTATCCCGAGGAAAGCTACGAATATATGGTGAGCTGGGAAAACTATCTGGACTGCTACTGCCAGGCCTTTTTGTGCGTGGCCCATCCCAACGATATAGAGCCGGTGACCACCGAGGAGCTGCTGCAGCTGGATATGAACAGGGAGATCTACGTCTTTGAGCAAAATATCCCCCGGGCCGCCGCCGACGATCTGAACCGGCGGGGCAGCAAATGCATCTGCCCTCACAGCTATTTTGTGGACGAGGACGGCCGCAGGGTGCCCAGGACCGGCGCTCCCGCGGACTTTTGGCAGAGCCTGGCCCGCACCGGCTACGGCCTGCAGCTGGAGCCCGCCTTCAGGGCGGTGGAGCTGAAGGCCAAAAACGCGGCCTGTCCCGAAAAGGGAGCCTCTGTGGACACTGCCTGCGCCCTGTTCGAGACCGACAGCGGCATGGCCCACAACGTGCCGGCCCACCTCATAGACGGCGACCGGGTGGCCAGCCGCATCATGTTTGCCGACGTGCCCCAGAGAGAAGAGGTCACGGTGACCCTGGGCCGGGAATGCGAGGTGCGGGGAGTCTTCTTCGTCACAGAGGCGGAGGACCGGGGCCGCATCCCCGCGGAGCTGAATATATACGTGTCCTCCGACGGCGCAAAGTATGACCGGGTGTATGCGGCAAAGCCGGAGATAAAGGAAAATCTGAACTTTGCGGATTTTGCCCCGGTGAAGGCCCGCCTGGTCAGATTTGACTTCGGAGAAAATGACGGAGGCCCGGGCACCAGGCTGATGGAAATCGGAGTATTGGAGAAATAGGAAAGGAACAGCATATGACACCGAATCACGTGACATGGGACCTGTCCGGCCTGTACAGCGGCCCGGACGACGAGAGGATAGACGGAGATCTGGGGCGCGCCAAAGAGCTGGCGGAGGCCTTTGCCGGCCGCTATAAGGGCAATATCGCCGCTGCGGACGGGAAGACGCTCCTTGCCGCCATGAAGGAATACACGGACATACTCGCTCTCAGTTATAATCCGGACCTGTATGCCCTGCTGGTGTTTTCCGCCGACACCTCCGCTCCGGAAAACGGCGCTCTGATGCAGCGGGTGTCCGAGCAGGTGTCTGCCGTCAGCGTGACGCTGCTCTTCTTTGACCTGGAGCTCATGGCCATGCCGGAGGAGCGGCTGCAGGCCGCCTATGAGGAATGTCCGGCCCTCTCGGAATACGCCCACCATATCGCCACGGTGAGGGCCTTCAACCCCTACAAGCTCAGCGAGCCGGAGGAGCGGATCATGGAGGAAAAGGCCAACACGGGCCGCAGGGCCTTTGACCGGCTCTTTGACCAGGTGCTGTCCTCCGCCGTGTTCAGAGGCAGGATAAAGGGCGAGGACAGGGAGATGAACGAGGCCCAGGTCCTGAGCCTGCTGCGCAGCCCCGACCGGGCGGTCCGGGAAGACGCGGCCCACATACTGACCGAGGGCCTGAAGGAGCACTCGGGAGTGCTGTCCTTCATATTCAACACCATGGTGTATGACAAGAGCGTGGATGACAGGCTCAGGGGCTTTGGCTATCCTCAGGAGTCCAGGCACCTGTCCAACGAGCTGAGCCGGGAGACGGTGGAGCTGGTGATCAGGACCTGCCGGGACAACTACGGACTGGTGTCGCGGTTTTACCGCCGCAAAAAGCAGCTGCTGGGCCTCAGGGAGCTCACCCACGTAGACAGATACGCCCCTCTGGCGGCCGCCGAAAAAGAGGTGTCCTTTGAGGAAGCCAGGGACATAGTGCTGTCGTCCTTTGGCCGGTTTTCGGACCGTTTTGCCTCCATAGCCCGGGACTTCTTTGACAAGAGATGGATAGACGCCGAGCCCCGGCAGGGCAAGAGGGGCGGAGCCTTTTGCGCCCACGCCGACCCGGCCCACAATCCCTACGTGCTCATGAGCTACATGAACCGGCAGGACGACGTGATGACCCTGGCCCACGAGCTGGGCCACGGCATACATGCGGTGCTCGCTTCCCGGCAGAACATACTGGACTGCAGCGCCACTCTGCCCATAGCCGAGAACGCCTCCACCTTCGGGGAGATGCTGGTCTTTGAGGCCCTGGTCCGGGATGCGTCCCGGGAGGAGAAGATAGCCCTCTACGCCGAAAAGATAGAGAGCGTGTTCGCCACCGTGTTCAGACAGGCAGCCATGTATATCTTTGAGTGCCGGCTCCACGAGGCCCGCAGGAGCAGGGGAGAATTGTCCGTGGAGGCTATAGGCGAGCTGTGGCAGGACTCCCTGCAGGAAATGTTCGGCGACAGCCTCATACTGGGAGACGAGCACAAATACTGGTGGATATACGTGTCCCACTTTATCGGCACGCCCTTCTACGTGTATGCCTACAGCTTCGGCGAGCTGATGGTGCTGTCGCTGTTTGCCCTTTACAAGAAGATGGGCGCCCCCTTTGTGGCTAAATACGAGGAGCTGCTCTCGGGCGGCGGCAGCCAGGCTCCCGCGGAGCTGCTCGGCAGCATGGGCTTTGACATCACCAGCCCCGGCTTCTGGAAGGACGGCATGGACTACATCGCCGGGCTCATCGACGAATTTGAAGCCCTGTGCGACAATTAGGAGCCATTTTTCCGCTCCCCACTTGAGAAACGGGGCGGAAAAGGGTATAATATAAATGTATATACCGCTATAACAAAAGGACGAATCACAATGATAGTTACCACCAAAGAGCTTTTTAAGCATGCGTACGGCAAGTATGCTCTCGGCGCCTACAACATCAACAACGCCGAGCAGACAATGGGTCTTTTCAGAGGCTGTATAGACTCTCAGGCTCCTTTTATCATTCAGATATCCAAGGGCGCCCGCAAATATACCGACAAGAGAATGCTTGAAGGTATGATCAGAGCGGCGGACGAGATCTTCCCCGAGGCAGTGTTTGCCGTCCATCTGGACCATGGCGACGAAGAGGCCTGCTACGACTGTATCAACTCCGGCTTTTACAGCTCCGTCATGATAGACGCTTCCTCCAAGCCCTACGAGGAGAACGTGGAGATCACCAAGAGAGTGGTGGACGCGGCTCACGCCAAGGGCATCGCCGTTGAGGCCGAGCTGGGCCAGCTGGGCGGCGTGGAAGAAGACATCGCCGTGTCCGAAGACAAGGCTCACCTCACCGATCCCGACCAGGCAAAGGACTTCATCACCCGCACCGGCGTTGACTCCCTGGCCTGCGCTATCGGCACCAGCCACGGCGCCTTTAAGTTCTCCGGCACTCAGGGCCTCCACTTCGAGGTCATCGAAGCCATCGCCAAGCTGTGCCCCGGGTTCCCTCTGGTAATGCACGGTTCTTCCTCCGTACCTCAGGATGAGGTAGCCCGCATCAACGCTGCCGGCGGCAACCTGGCCGGAGCCAAGGGCGTGGACGCCGGACAGTATCTGGGCGCTGCCAAGCGCGGCGTGACCAAGATCAACATCGACACCGACGGCCGCTTGGTATGGACCAGAGTCCACAGAGAATTCTTCCGCGATAAGCCCGAGGTGTTTGACTTCAGACCCATCGGCAAGGAATTTATGTCCGAGTACGCCAAGTTCATCGCTTCCCGCAACGAACTGCTGGGCTCCGCCGGCCAGCTTCCTTCCGTCAAGGAATATCTGAAGAAATAAATATCGTCTTCACAGCCGCCGACCTTCTCGGTCCGGCGGCTTTCTTTTACCCCCGCAGGAGAAGGGAAGAGCTGCGGCAGAGAGACGGGCCGCTCTTCCGCCGTCAATCCGGCGGTAATAGCAATGTTGTCCCGTTCAACAACAGACGTCATCTCGGCGACAAGCCGTCAGGCTTGGCGGTAAGAGATCCCCTGTAATAGGACCGCGAGCCGCGGCAAGGGACAAGCTCAACGGGACGATAACAAAACACTCGTTAGGACCGGGGACCGGGTCCTCCCCATTTGCCCTCTCTGTCTGCGACAGAGCAAGGAACGGGCAAACGGGTCCCGCCCGAGATCCCTTCCCCAAAACGGCCAAACGCCGTTGGCGTTTGATCTGTTGCCGTTTTGGCCGGGATGACGCTTTTGTTGACCGCCGGGCGCCGGTTCCGAATGACGAGAGGCCCGAGGCGCTCTCTGTCCCTGTCCTGCCAAAACGTCAATGTGGCGGTAAGGGCAATGTTGTCCCGTTCAACAACAGACGTCATCTCGGCGACAAGCCGTCAGGCTTGGCGGTAAGAGATCCCCTGTAATATGATCTGCACCCCAAAAGTAGGACAACTATGTTATGATATTATTGTACGAAGAGAGGACAGTTTTCATGAAGC
>JAFZNQ010000135.1 GCA_017552965.1 Abditibacteriota bacterium
CGAGATGGTCATGCCCGGTGACCACGTAGTCATCACTGCCGAGCTGATCCATGCTATCGCTATGGAAGAGCAGCTGCAGTTCGCTATCCGCGAAGGCGGCAGGACCGTAGGCGCCGGTATCGTTACCGAGATCATCGAATAAAGCGGAATATAAATGCAAAACCGGAGCGAGAGCTCCGGTTTTTTTTGTCGTATGCAGCCTATTGCAGCTTTGAGGCCCTGAGCCTGCCGGCTATCATCATGGCCCTGCCCGGGTCCGAGGTGATCACGCCGGTAAACTTGCCTATGTAGCCCTTTTTGCCTATGAGGCCCCGCAGCTGGTATTCCATGGCCTCCTGTATCTCCCGGGTAGTTGCCGGCCCTATGACGTATACGGGCAGCTTGTTCTTGGAGCACTGCACCATGAACACGCCTCTCTGATTGGGGGTGAGCACGCCGAACATGTCGGCGTAGGATACGGCAAAGCCGTCTGCGCCGGATTTTTTGGCATTCTGGAGCCAGAGCTCCTTGTTGTCCGAGGAAAAATAAGCTTCAAGCGGGCTGCGGAGCAGGGTGACGCCTCTGAATCTGGCCCCCTTGGCGGAGCTGATGTCTTCGAGACTGTTCAGTGTCACGGTGACGTTTTTTTCCTGATATCTGCATTTTACCATGACGTCGCGGACGAGAGGCAGGTCGTGAATGCTGTATATATTCAGCATATACCGGACCCTTCCGAAGCGCTGCAGGGTCTCCTCCAGAGAGGGTATCACCTCGTCGGCGTAGGCGTCCTTGAAGACGTCCGTGTAGCCGGCCCGGTAGGCGGTCAGGTCCTGATAGGTCATGCTCTTGATGTCACCCATGGTGTTGGTGGTGCGGTCCAGGTCGGCGTCCTTCAGCAGGACAGGCACGTTGTCCCTGGTGCTTCTGACGTCCAGCATGACCATGTCGCAGCCGGTCTCCACAGCCTTTTGGATGCTGAGGAGAGTGTTCTCGGGAAAGCTGGCCGAGTAGCCCCGGTTGGCCACGATCCTGACCTCCTTTTTGTTGCGGGGGCTCAGCCTGAAGGTGCCGGTTTTGTCCGGGCTGTAATTGGCCCCGAGGCACAGGGATGCGGCCATCAAAAGCATGATGATGAGTGTAGTCGTTTTTTGCATAGGACTGGTCCTGCCGGAAATATGGTCATATGGTGTATAATATAGATAGAATAATTATATCACAATCGCGATGCAAAAGCAAATGGAAAGACTATTAGGGGAAATGCGCCTGGCTCTGGAGGGCTCGGGCTTCGAAGACAAGGTCTATATCGTAGGGGGCCTGGTGCGGGACACTCTGTTGGGCAGAGAGGCTGCCGACCCGGACTTTATGATAGACGGAGACCCGGCTGCCGTGTGCCGTCTGCTGGCAGAAAAGGGCTTTGGCGACAGACCCTCCTATCTGCCGGAGTTTTACTCGGCCAAGCTCTGCAGGGGGAACGTGTTGATAGAGATGACCGGCGGACGGGCGGAGATATACACCCCCGGCAGCCGCAGGCCGGCCACCCGGCCGGCGCCTCTTGAAGAAGACGCCTTTCGACGGGATTTCACAGTAAACGCCCTGTATCGGCATCTGTTTTCCGGAGAGATACTGGACCCTACGGGCATGGGGCTTGCAGACCTGCAGGCAGGGGTGCTGCGGACCCCCATAGACCCCGGGGAGTCCTTTCGTCAGGACCCCCTGAGGATACTGAGGGGGATCAGGTTTGCCGCGCAGCTGGATATGGAGCTAAGTCCCGGGACTGCCCGGGCGGCGGCAGAGGCCGCCGGCGAAACGGATACCCTGTCGGCGGACCGGAGGAGGGAAGAGCTCACCCGTCTGCTGCTGCTCCCGGACCCCTGCAAAGGGCTCAGGCTCCTTGCAGAGCTGGGGATAATGCCCCATCTGCTGCCGGGCCTGGAGAAGCTGGCGGGCTATACGTCCCGGCCCGGCTCCGACGTGTGGGAGCACACGCTGAGGGTGGTCCGGGGAGTGAAGGCTGAGCCCGCTCTGAGATACTCAGCTCTCCTGCACGACATATCCAAGCCCCGGGTGGCAAAGACCCTGCCGGACGGCAGCCTGTCCTTTCCCGGTCACGCCGCCGCTTCTGCGGAAATGGCCCGGGAGCTGCTCTCAGGGCTGGGTATGCCCGCCCACGTCATACACCGGGTCTGCCGGCTCATAGAGGAGCACAATTGCTTTTTCAAGTGCTCCGGAGACAGGGACTTCCGGTATCTGATACACAAGAACCGGGACGTCATACCGGAGCTGCTGCGCCTCATGAAGTCGGACAAGCTGGCGGCTGCCGGCGGGCCTGAGCGTCTGGAGGCTATGCTGAAGACCTATGACCGTCTCCGGACGCCGGACCTGCTGCAAAAGGAGCTGTCGCCCCTGTCGGGTGAAGAGCTGCGGCGGGACTTCGGACTCACGGGCAAAAGCGCCGGCAGAGCCAAGGCGCTGCTGAGAGAAAGCGTGCTGCGGGGCAGCCTGTCGGGAGGCGACAGGGAAGAGGCAAAACGATTGGTGGCAAAGAGCCTTGAGGAGGGATCGCTGTGAAGCCTTTAACGAGAGAACAGGTGAGGAGAGTGATACGGGGGCCCTGGGACCGGCCTGCCGGCTGCCGGGTGCCCATGATCATACATATGTGGGTGGACCCGGTGACCTTCGGCGAGCACAAGGCCCGGGCGGAGGCTCTGCTGGCCGCCTATCCCTGCGACGTTCAGATCATAGGCATCAATATGCCCGCCGCCGTGTCGGAGGACCCGGAGGGCTACGCCTGGGTAAAGGGCGGCGCAGTCAACGCTTCGGGGGCTCTGGACAGCTCTGTGGCCATAGAGCGCTTTGAGGATATGGACCGCATCGAGCAGGAGTTTCCCCGGGTGCGGCCGGATATAGTGCTGCCCTGGAAACCGGAGGACGACGGCCGTTACAGGCTGGGACTCTGGTGGTATTGCCTCTTTGAAAGGCACTGGTCCCTGAGGGGCATGGAAAACGCCCTGACGGACTTTTATCTCTATCCGGAGGAGACCCACAGGCTCTACGGACACTTGACGGATTTTTATTGCGAGACCATAGTCCATGCCCATGAGCAGGGGCATCTGGACGGCATCATGTTCTCCGACGACATTGGTCAGCAGACGGGGCCTTTTTTCTCTGTGAAGATATTTGACGAGTTTTACAGGCCTTATTACACCCGCCTGTGCCGGACCATACACGACCTGGGCATGGAGGTCTGGCTCCATTCCTGCGGCAACATCCAGCCTCTTATCCCGCCTCTCATCGAATGCGGCTTCGACGTGCTGCACCCCATACAGAAATACACCATGGACGAGAGGGAGATAGCCAGGCTCTTCGGCAGGGATATATGCATCCTGGGGGGTATGGACGTGCAGCAGACCATCCCGTGGAAGCCGGCGGAGGACGTGCGCAAAGAGGTGCGCTTTATGTACGACACCTATCTGGCCGAGAGCAGCCGCTTCATGATCACTGCGGGCAACGGCATCACTCCCGACTGCCGCATAGACGCTCTGGAAGCCTTTTTGGACGAGAGCTACCGATACAGAAATCCGGACCTGTAATAAAAAGAGGCCGGCAGGATGAGTATCCTGCCGGCGTTTTTTTTGTGTGTCAGCTGTGTTTTTTGGCTTTGGCCTCTTCGGCTGCAGCATAGGACTCTGCCACCTGCTTCTTGAGGGTGAGCAGGTCCGGCTTGCCGCTGCCCAGTACAGGGAAGCTGTCATATACCCGATAGTGAGCAGGCAGCTTGAACTTGGCCAGCTTGCCCCAGAGAAAGTCGCGGATGGCGTTCTCGTCCAGAGTCTTGCCCGGCTCCATCACCACGGCCGCAGCCACGTCCTCGCCGTAGAGGGGGTGGGGCACTCCCACCACGATGGCCTGAGATATATCGGGATGGGTGATGAGCAGCTCTGAGATCTCCTTGGGGATGATGTTCTCGCCGCAGCGGATGATGAGCTCCTTGACTCTGCCGGAAAAATACAGATAGCCTTCTTCGTCCATCATGCCCAGGTCGCCGGTGGCGATCCAGCCCTCCGAATCATAGGCCTGATTTGCAAGAGGCAGATTGTAATAGCTGGTCAGTGAGGTGGCAGCTCTGATGCATATCTCGCCTACCTGTCCCAGAGGCAGGGGCTTGTTGTCGCCGTGATTGCGTATCTCCATTTGTATATGGGGAAGAGGCTTGCCCACTGTGCTGAGTACTCTCTCGGTGGAGTCGTGGAGAAGGGTGATGCTGATGGCCGGGTTCTCGGACATGCCGTATATGTTGCCCATGTGGTTGTTGGGGAACATCCTCGTCATGAGCTCCATCTGGGCCGAGCTGGTCACCGCTCCTCCCAGAATGGAACATCTGAGGGAGGCCACCTTGTCGGGCGAAAAATTCTTGTTGTTGATGACGGCCAGCAGCATGGTGGGCACAGAGTGGAACATGGTGCACCGGTTCTTTTCGATGATGGATTGGATGGCTGCGGGGGTGGCCGTTTCGGGGATGTAGCTGGGACTGTCGCACTTAATGGCTATGACGAACATGATGGCAAAGCCCAGTATGTGGAAGAAGGGCAGGCTGATGCAGTTGCGGTCCTCGGAAGTGATGAGGTATTCGTCCAGTACCCAGAAGATGCAGTCAAAAATGGCCTTGGAGGAAAACACCGCGCCCTTTGCCAGACCGGTGGAGCCGGAGGTAAACAGCATGAGACAGGCGTCGTCTTCGTCGAAGAGGTCTCTGTAGAGGTCCTTGACTGCGGGGTATTCGTCATAACGGGTGGTATAATCGTGGGAATCCCTGATGTTGTAGGTCTTTCTGATGCGGCTGTCACCGGCTGTGACCAGAGAAGAATAGACGTCAAAATCCGACACGCCCGGTATGCGGCCCACTATCATGAACTCGATGTCTCCGATCTTTGACTGACCGATGATCTCCTCGGGGCTCAGGAAATAATTCATAAGGATGGCGATGGCGCCCAGCTTCTGCACCGCAAAGAAGGCGCAGAACCAGTTGATGGAATTGAGACCGATGATGGCCACGTGGCTGCCTTTTTTGACGCCGAGCCGGGCCAGGTCGTCCGCCATGATCTGCGAACACATCTCCACGTCCTTCCAGGTGTAGTCCCTGTCCCGGTAGTTGATGATCATCCTGTCCTCCATTCCGGGGACCTGTTTGGCGGCCAGCATGGCCTTAAAGCTCTTTTCGGTGCTGACCGGAACGTAATCCGACGGGGGAAGACTCTCGTTCACGCTGTAGGTGAGCATGTTGTCATAGCCGTTGGCATGGAAGAGCTCTCCTACGGCAGGGGAAACGTTGACTACAGACAGGTCCAGGCCGCCCTTCATGGCAAAGAGAAGGCGCTTCAGGCCTGTGCTGGTGATGTGGCTGACTTTCGCAAAATCCAATACTACATGGCCGCTGCAGGCCCTGAGCGCCCGGTCCAGCGCTTCCGCGCCTTCGGCATCCACGGGTCCTGCGATACGCAGCATGTCAGACTCTTTGATTATTTCGATCATTGTATTCCTTTAGGCTCTCCGCCCGGAGGCGGTGATGATAAGATACATATATATTATAGCATATACGGAGCATTCGGGCAATAGAAGGCTCATTCCCCGGGCTGCTTCAGCAGCTCTCTGTAGAGGGTGTTCCGGGGGATGCCGGTCCGGCGGGAGCAGACCCTGACCGCATCCCGGGGGCTCATGCCTTCGTCCAGCAGGCTCCGGAGCAGCTCTGCGGCGTCCACCGGCTCCTCCCGGCTCTCTTCGGGCTCCCGGCAGCCGTCTATGATGATGACAGCCTCGCCCTTCACCTCTCTTCCTTCATAGGCTTCCAGTATCTCCGCGGCGGTGCCTCTCACGGTCTCTTCGTGGAGCTTGGTCAGCTCTCTGGAAAAAGACAGCCGGCGGCCGGGCATGACTTCGGCTATCACGGCAAGGGTCTTCTTGACCCTGCCCGGGGCTTCGTATATGCCGGTGGCGCAGGTCTCCGGGGCTATCCGGGCAAAGAAGGCCCTGAGCTCTCCCGATTTTCTGGGAGGAAAGCCTGCGAACCTGAAGCTCTGAGCGTCAAAGCCCGACAGGGTCAGGGCGGTGATAAAGGCGCAGGCTCCCGGCAGGGCTTCCACCGCTATGCCTTTTTCGCAGGCCAGGGCTATGAGCCGTGAGCCCGGGTCGGACACGCAGGGAGTGCCGGCGTCGGTGACCAGAGCGCAGGTCCGGCCCGCCTCCAGCAGCTCTATGATGGCCAGCACCTCTTTGTCGGCGCTGAATTTGTGATGGGAGACCAGCGGGGTGTGGATGTCATACCTGGCGAGCAGCTTCATGGTGGTGCGGGTGTCCTCGCAGGCTATGAGATCCGCCTCCCGGAGTATCCTGAGGGCCCGGAGGGTGATGTCCTCCATGTTGCCGATGGGGGTGGCAGTGATATACAGTGTTCCGCTCAATTTGTGGTGGCCTCTATTTCTGCGCTCTTGGCGGCGACAAAGCGCTTTATCTGCTGCCAGTCCGGGGAGTCCAGACCGGGGTCGGCTTCTATGATGCTCCGGGCCAGCTCCTTGGCTTTTTGGAGCAGAGCTCCGTCCCTGAAGATGTCCGCCGCCTTGAAGTCCGACAGTCCGCTCTGTCTGACTCCCGACAGCTCGCCGGGCCCCCGGAGCCTCAGGTCTTCTTCGCTGATCTCAAAGCCGTTGTTGGTGCGGGTCATGATCTCCAGCCTTTTGCGGCTGTCCTCGGTGACTCCCTCGGAGATCAGTATGCAATAGCTCTGCTGCGAGCCTCTGCCCACCCGTCCTCTCAGCTGGTGCAGCTGGGACAGGCCGAAGCGGTCGGCGCTCTCTATGATCATACAGGTGGCGTTTGCCACGTCCACCCCCACCTCTATCACCGAGGTGGATACCAGTATCTTCACGTCTCCCTTTCTGAAGCTGGTCATGATACGCTCTTTTTCATCGGCAGACTGCTGGCCGTGCAGGAGAGCTATGGGGTATTCGGGGAAGAAATCCCGCTTCAGCTCTTCGCACAGCTCGGTGGCTGCCCGGGAGGTGATGGCTTCGCTTTCTTCGATGAGGGGACACACAACGTAGGCCTGCTGCCCCTGAGCGATGAGGCTTTTCAGAGCCCGATAGACCCGGGGGCGCTCCTCGGGCTTTTTCCAATGGGTCCTGACGGGCTGCCTGCCCGGAGGCATGGTGTCTATGACGCTGATGTCCAGATCCCCGTACACGGCGTTGGTGAGGGTCCTGGGTATAGGGGTGGCAGTCATCAGCAGCAGGTCCGGCCTTGGCCCCAGGGGAGAGGCGTCCCGGGCCTTGTCATACAGGGCGGTCCTCTGTCTCACTCCGAAACGGTGCTGCTCGTCCACCACTACCAGCCCCAGTCTGTGAAAGCGTACCTTGTCGGCTATGAGGGCGTGAGTGCCTATGACCAGCTGCACTGCTCCCGACTCCACGTCCTCCAGAGTCTTTTTTCTCTCGGAGGCCTTCAGGCTGCCGGTCAGCAGCGCGGGCCTGAAGACGTCTGCCTTGTCTCCCAGCATGGACCTGAAGCTCAGGTAGTGCTGCTCCGCCAGTATCTCCGTGGGGGCCATGATGGCCGCCTGCATGCCGTTTTTGCAGCAGAGGAGCATGCCGGCCAGGGCCGTGAGGGTCTTGCCGCTCCCCACGTCTCCCTGCAGCAGCCTGTTCATACAGTCGGGCTTGCGCATGTCAGCGACTATTTCCATGACGGACCTTTTCTGTCCCTCGGTGAGAGGGAAGGGGAACAGGGACCGGAACTCGGTGAAAAAGTCGTCGGGCACCCGAAAGCTGATGCCCCGGCCCGGCAGCTTCTGGCGCTGTTTTCTCTGGACGAGGGCCAGCTGCAGCACGAACAGCTCTTCAAAGGCCAGACGGTCTCTGGCCCGTAGAAAGCCTTCGGGGCTGTCGGGATAATGCATGCCGCGGACGGCTTCCCACAGGCCCTCGAGGCCGTATTCCTCCCTGACGGAGAGAGGCAGGGTCTCGTGATAGAATTCCCGCTCGTATTCAAGAGCCTTGCGCACAAAGCTCCGCATCTGATTCTGGCCGATGCCGTCGGTGAGATTGTACACAGGGACTATCACTTCGTCCGTGTCCGGGTCCTCCAGTATCTCGGCTCCGATCATCACCGGATAGCCGGCCCTGTCCATGGTCACGCTGCCGTACACGGTCACATTTCTGTCCTCCAGCTTCCGGAGGCGGGCCAGGAGATAATTGCCGTGGTTGAACCACACCAGGCTGAGGGTGTCCAGACCGTCGGTGACTCCGGCGGTGATAAGGGTGATGTTCCTGCGGCGGGTCTGTTTTTGGCTGACGGAGATCAGGGTGCCTCTTACGGAGACCGGCGTGTCAAAGGGGACCGCTCCGGCGGAATATACCTTGGAGCGGTCTTCGTACCGCATGGGATAGTGTTCGCACAGGTCTCTGGTGCTGTGGATGCCCAGCTTGGCCAGCCGGGCTTCCATCTTGCGACCCACTCCTGACAGGTGTCGGACTTCCATGTGGCAGCCTGTGTCAGAGCAAGCCCTTTTCCTTGGCGAAGGAGTGGACCTGAGAGCCTATCTTGGCGTTTTTCAGCTTGATAGGGGTGTTCTCTTCGAAGGCGTCCGGCGCAATGGTCACGTCGGTGTCCGGCAGATGGATGGTCTTGAGCCTGTCGCAGCCGTAGAAGGCGTGAGAGGCTATCTTCACCGTCTGGGGGTCGATGGAATACTTGAGGTTGGACTTTTCCTGAGGGTATCTCACCAGCACGGTCTTGTCCTTGGAATACAGGACTCCGTCCACGGAGCAGAACTGCCTGCAGCTCTGACGCACGTTGATGGCCTTCAGACCTGTGAGCTGGTCAAAGGCTTCGGGGTCCACCACTCTCACGTTGGCGCTGATGGAGACTATGCTGATGGCCTTCTGACCCTTGAAGGTCTTTTGGTGCACGTTCTTGGTGTTGCCCCTGATGTTGAATACGCCCTGGTCCTGGCTCTTGCCGGCCTTGGCCTCCTTGCGGTCGCCGGGAGCTTCTGCCTCGGTCCCGTCGGTCTCTTCTGCAGCTTCCGAAGGCTCTTCTGCGGCCTCCGCGGTCTGCTCCTCTGCCGCGGGCTCCCCGGCGGGTTTTTCGGCGGCCTCTGCAGGCTCGTCTTCTGCGGACTCCTCTGCCACGGTCTCCCCGGCGGTCTCTGCCGCAGCTTCCGAAGGCTCTTCGGCAGTCTCTGCGGGCTGCTCCTCTATGGGTTCCTCTACGGGCTCCTCTTCTGTAGGCTCGGACTGAGCCTCGGAGGCTTCGTAGTCGGACGCCTGCTGGTCGGCGGCAGGAGTCTCAGCGGCGACGTCCGCGGCAGGCTCTTCCCCGGGGGCCGTCCCGGCGGTCTCGTCAGGCTCGGACTGCCCTCCGGCAGCAGGCTGGGAGTCTATCTCTCTGAAATAGTAGCCCAGGTCGTTCTGAGGCTCGGCGGGCTTGGCAGGCTTTTCCTGAGGCGCGGACTGCTGCTGCTGTCTTCTGTTTGCTCCGTCAGACTTCAGCAGGTTGTGGTCCTTGGCGTATTTCCAGCCCATGGA
>JAFZNQ010000136.1 GCA_017552965.1 Abditibacteriota bacterium
TAGGCGGACACCTTGGTGGCTCCGCTGACGAATTCGGTGGAGATACAGTCGCCTATGAGCCTGCCCTCGGTGAAATAGGGCATGTATTTTTGTTTTATGCCCCAGCAGGTCCTGAGGGCTTCGGACAGCTGCGGGATGTCCTTCAGATAGCAGTTGCCGTTGATATCGGTGCCGATGCGGGGGAAGGCGTTGATATAAAAATTGTCCAAAAACATCTTTTTGGCTTCGCTGCCGCTCTGGGTGACGTTCATATTTATGCGGGGATATTTGAAAATGCTGTTGAAGGCCTGCTTGTCACGGAAGCCTCCCCAGTTCCAGGTGTAGTCCAGCCATTCCATGGATATCTCCATGTTATACACCTCTTCTCCGGACCAGGTGCTGTCCGGATCTATGGCCTTCTGGTGCCGGCGGAATTCCCTGGATATATCCACCATGTTGTTGTCGCCCTCGGCTATATTGAAATACTGATCCCAGCTGATGGAGGGCAGTCCCCTGTCGGCCAGGGCGTTCATGCTTTCGAGAGCGTCCTGCTTCCACTGTTTGTTGGCGGGGCCTATCTGCTCGCCCTTGTAAAGGGAGGAGTAGGTGGGCTGGAACCTGGGGATGGTCTCTGTGTGCTGGGTCCAGTTGTTGCCGTTGCCCTGGGGCGTGGGCACCCCGTAGCGCTCCAGCCCCTCTCTGGCCTGTATCAGAACGGATATAAAGGGGGTCACCTCCACTCCGTAGCGCTCCTTGCACAGCTTATGCATTTCCACGAATTCGTCCATGGTCCCCAGATGGGTGTAGGGCTCCGGCAGAGGAAGCCTGAAGCCCCGGTGCCAGGACCATATGTTCAGCTCCGACAGGCCGTGCTCCGAGGCCTCCTTGCACAGGGCGGGGAAATCGCTGAAACGCCAGCGGGGGTCCGACTTGTCAGCTTCCCAGCCCAGACACATTTTCACCGAGCGGAAGCCTATGGCCTCCTGCACTCTTTTGGGCACGGGGTAGGGGCGGTGTATTTTGGAATAGGCGTAGCGGGCGTAGGGCTCTATCCCCTTGGCCCAGCCTCCCGCGTGGGCGGTGAGGATGTAGGAGGGGCTTTCCCAGGTCTCGCCGGGGCCTATGTCCCGCAGGTCCACGTTGGACAGGCGCAGCTTTTCCTCTATGCCGTCCCGGGTGGCTCTCAGGCGGGTGCGCTTGTCCCAGCCCCACTGCTCGGGATAAAAGGACAGGCCGCCCTTGTGGCTGCCGATGTCGAACCAGCGCATCATCATGCTGTCAAACAGACCGCCGGGAGTGTATTCCTCGCTGAGATAGGAGGCGTCCATGCAGAACTGCTGTCCCAGCCGTCCCTCGCTGGGGGCCAGCTGGCTGAAGGGCTCCATGCTGAAGCCGCAGGTCTTCAGGAGGGTGTCGTCGCCGGCAAAGCGGATAATGTCGCCAAAGTCCGGAAACAGGACCTGGCGTACAGCCGTGTGGGAATCGTTGATTATGTTGCATTTCCAGCAGGTGCTGACGCCGCCGTCCAGGGCGGTGATGGTCACCGTAGCCCTGACGCTGCCCTCCGGCTGCAGATAGTCCCGGGAGGCGCCCAAGCGTTCCCAGTGTATGGTGACCTCTTTGTCTGTCACCCTGATCTCGGCGTTTTTGGAAAAGCGGCTGGCAAGCCGCAGGGGCTCAAACTCCGGCACCGGATAAGCCAGGTCGAGAATGGAGGCCGCTTCGCTGCGGGCGTCCAGCAGCCTGCCCTGGCCCGGCACCGACAGAGAGATGATGGAGCCGGTGCCTTTTTCTATCTCCAGCTCCAGCCCGTTCAGGCTGGCGGATACTGTGTCGGCGGCGAAGACCTGCGCCGCCAGTAATAAAACCATGATAAGGGAAATGATATACTGCATCGTTACCTCGTTTTGTGTGATGTCTTTATTAATTATACCACAGACGGAGAGAAGAGATAGGCTTTGGGAGAATAATGCTGCTCCGGGATGAGGTTGGAGGAACGACCGGAGAAGAAGGCAAAACATATCCGCCCGGCATTAAAACGAAACCCGGCGCTTATCAACGCCGGGCCTCGTAAGGTTCTTAAATATTGTTCTGCTCAGTTTCTTTGGGACCTTGAAATCCAAAACTGTTGTACTTAGTTTGACAATTCACTATCAATATACGTACTCCACGTTATCGCGTACGTCAAGCCCGCGTGTGGTTTTTAGCGAAATAACTTTGCCGTCTTTTTTCAGCAGTATTTTCCTGGGCTTTTTCATAACAATGGAAAATGCCTCAACCCTGTCTTGCATCATACTTCTTGTTTTATCATCCATCCGTATCCATCCGTCAAAACCGTTATCGGTATATGTCGGTTCCGTTGAAGATATTTTTTCTATATTCCTGCCACCTGAAGGCACTTCGCGTTCTCCGACACCGTTCCACCAAACCGCTTTTACAGATAGCGCAGGTATTCTTTCTTTCTCCCTGATCTCTTCTTTTGTCAGTTCCGGCAGGCCGATCACCTTGCCGTTTTGGTCTTTGGCATATATTCTTTTTTTGTTACGGATCCCGTAATGCATTACCGCTCCGACGGAATTGCTGATCCGTATAATATCCGGCGTTATAAATACTGCCTGAGTTACGTGGCCGTTAAAGGCCGATTGCGCATTTATACGATATATCAACTGTTCATCCATTAACTCTGTTTTATTATCGACCAGATACTTTTCGCAGCACCAAATACACCCTCCTGCCAACTCCAAAAATCGAACTTTGTCATGCTTGATAATGAAATCTGTTATGGGAGACTCTGGATAATTATCTACGCCGTCAAAGTCTTGTGTATGTGATATGATAACTCTATGCTTGTTCCGGCAAACTATGCTGAGCTTACGGGAATCCTTTTTCTTGTCGATATACAGATCATAAGTCTCCTTGTTGTTTTGCGCCAAGACACAGTCAAAGCGCCCGAATTCGGGATCGTAAGGAATAGACTCATCCTTTGTCTCGATCTTTTTGCTGCCCGGTGTTGACAAATCAGTCCGCATACCGGTCTTTACGTCATTATGTTTGCCGACGCCGGTCACTACGATACAAGCGGCTAAAACGGCAAGGTAAAAGGCTACGAGAATAACAGTCTTTTTAGATTCCATTTACCGGGTCTCCGTAAGTCAGGTAGTTTCCAAAATTTTGTGTAAACTCTTTCTGCAAGAGCAATACAACTTTATTATATCACAAATAGGTCTCCTTTTATCAGCTGATTATAGTCGCGTCAATTTTTTTTCATGGCAAGCCTCCTTCATGGGTAGAGTATTGTCTTTCGAACATTTCGTCCAATTCGCTTCTGCACATCAGAAAGCCGGGCTGTATTCTCTCATATATTTTTTTGTTAAGGTTTATCGCAAAGCTGAAGACAAACCTTTCAAGGGAATCCTCGCTGGGAAATTGATCTTTTTTCTTGGTTTTCCGTTTTAATTGCCGGTGTATGTTTTCCACTACATTAGTAGAGTATATACAGCGCCTTATCTGTTCCGGAAAAGCATACAGGCAAAAAAGATCGTCTCTGTTCTCAAACAGTGTAACGAGTTTCCTGTAGGACTTCCCGTACTTCTCTACTACGGCGTTAAGGGCATCCTCCGCAGACGAGGCATCTGTCTGGCGATATACCCTCTTCAGCATATCGAGAACAGCCGTGCGATCCGATTTCCTTACCATATATTCGGCATTTCTCATCAGATGGACCCAGCAGCGCTGAAACTTCGCCTCGGGATAAACCGTTTTGCAAGCATAGCCCAAGCCTTTCAGACCGTCAGAAACAAAAAGCAACACCTGCTCTACGCCTCTGTCTTTTATATCTTTAAGCATATGCTCATAATTAAAGGCGGATTCGTTGGGATATACCGCATAGGAGAGTATCTCCTTTTTGCCTTCATCGGTTATGCCTATTAGGGCATGCAGCGCTTCTTTATCTACTCTGTCACGCCTGAGATTCAGCCATGTCGCGTCTGCGTAGATGACTACATAACGGCGGGATAGACGTCTGTTTTTAAATTCGTCTATCAGCCCGGTCACCGCGCAGGTAATGTTTGAGATCACGCTCTTTGAATATCCGTTGCCAAAGTATTCACCAAGCAGCTCCGAGATCTCGCTATAGGTTATTCCCATAGAATACATCTTCA
>JAFZNQ010000137.1 GCA_017552965.1 Abditibacteriota bacterium
GCCAAACACAAAAATCGTTGACTTATCTGCCAAAACAGCCTATAATTGTATTATAAGACCATTGGACCCCGCTGCTCTGCAACGTCGGTCATCAAAAAGGAACCGGGTTATGAAAAAAACCATCTTTGCGCTAATATCGCTGCTGCTTTTCTGCGGCATACTGTGGGCCGATGACAGTGACATCTCCCCCACGAACCCCAAATATCTGGAATGGCTGGAATACGGCAGCGAGCCCGTCAAGACGGCCACCGGGGGCTTGTTTTTCTCGGGGCACGTCCCTCCCGAGTTCAATTCCTGGACCCTGCCGAAGGACACCGGCCTGAAAAAGGGCTCCCTGCCCGCCTCCTACGATCTGAGGGACGAGGGAAGAGTGCCGCCTGTCAGGAACCAGAATCCCTACGGGATATGCTGGGCCTTCGCCGCTATGGGCGGCATGGAAGGCAACTATCTTACCCGGCATCCCTACGGCAGTATAGAGTATTCCACCTTCAATCTGGTGCGCTGGGCCAGCGACTTCTACGGCACCACCCTTAACACCGGCGGCAACTATCTGAAGTCCACCGCCTATTTCGCCCAGCTGCAGGGCCCCGTGTATGAAAAGGAAGATCCCATCGACTATTCCCTGGACAAAAACAGCGTCCCTCCCGCTCCCGCCAAAACGCCTTATATCAGGGGTTATATCACCGGGGCGGAATACGTCCCCGCCAACGTGTCTTACGGCAGCTCGGAGATATGGGACGGCAGCAGCCTGAACACGGCCGCCATGGATCACATCAAGCAGCTCATCATGGACGAGGGCGCGGTGGAATTTGCCTATTATTCCAACAATGACTCCTACCTCACCAAGACCTATGCAGGCGGCTCCGCTTATTACTGCAATGCGGAAAAAAGCACCAACCACGAGATACTCATCATAGGCTGGGACGACAACTACTCCAAGTACAACTTCAAGACCACGGCTCCCGGCAACGGAGCCTGGCTGGCCAGGAACAGCTGGGGGACCGACTGGGGGGACGACGGCTATTTCTGGATGTCCTATTATGACAACAGCGCCGAGCAATACGCCAAGTTCACCCTGACGGAAGACACCTCCGTTTACAACAGGTATTTTTACAAGGAAAAGAAGGGCCTCACCTCCGGATTAAAAAAATCGAACTGGGGCAGGGTCGATTTCACACCTGCCGATGCGGCGACTCTGGTGGACGCCGCCACTTACGTGATCGCGGGAGGCAGAAACGTCACCTGCTACGTATACGTGAACGACGTCCTCAAAAAAACCGTCACCAAATACATCGAATGGCCCGGCTACTATCTGTTTCGCGTAAACACGTCCTATGGGGCCGGAGACAAGATACGGGTCATCTTCCAATATGATACTGAGGCGGAAGACGGAGTATGGTATATCCCCCTGTGCAACGACGCCTCCTATTGCACGTGGGGAAGCTACGTGTCCTCCAACGGCGCCTCCTGGAAAGACACTCTCACTGCGTGGGACAGCAAATACGCCGTCTGCATCAAGATGTACTGCCTTGTTCCCGTCCCCGTGACCGGCATATCCCTGAACACCTCCGCCCTTACCCTGGGGACCGGGAAAGGCTACTCTCTGACAGCCACGGTGAAGCCCTCCGGCGCCACCAACAAAAAGGTGACCTGGTCCTCCTCCAACACTGCCGTGGCCACAGTAAACAGCGGCACGGTAACGGGCAAAGCCCCCGGAACGGCAGTGATCACGGCCAGGACCGCTGACGGAGGCTACACAGCCACCTGCAAGGTGACAGTGCAGCAGTCCGTGACGGGAGTCTCGCTGAACTACGGCTCGATCGTGCCCGACGTGGGGGAGACCCGCACGCTCATCGCCACGGTAAAGCCCTCCGACGCGGCCAACAAGCAGGTCACCTGGTCCTCCTCCAACACAACCATAGCCACCGTATCCTCCTCCGGAGTGGTGACTGCCAAAAAAGCCGGCACCTGCACGATCACCGTCAAGACCGTTGACGGAGGCTTTACGGACACCTGCAAGGTGACGGTCACCGACCCCGTCGTAAAGGTGACGGGAGTCTCGCTGAACTACGCCTCCCTGTCTCTTGACGTGGGAGACACCCGCACCCTGACTGCCACGGTGAGCCCCTCCAACGCCACCAACAAGCAGGTTACCTGGTCCTCCTCCAATACGGCCGTGGCCACGGTATCCTCCTCCGGCTTGGTGACCGCCAAAGGAGCCGGCAGCTGCACGATCACCGTCAAGACTGCCGACAGCAGTTATACCGACACCTGCTCGGTGACGGTCAACCAGCCTGTTGTCCAAGTGACGGGCGTGGAGCTCAGCTCGGACTTTGTCAAGCTGGAAAAGGGCGATACGGCCACGCTAAAGGCAGCCGTGCTCCCCCTAAACGCCACCGACAAGTCCGTCACCTGGCGCACCGACGACAAAACCATAGCCACCGTGTCCTCGTCCGGCGTGGTCACGGCCGTGGGCCCCGGCACCACCAAGGTGAGGGTCAGGACCAGGGACGGAGGCTACGAAGCCAAATGCAAGATCAGAGTGGTGATATCCGTCACGGGAGTCACCCTGAACAAGACCACCGTGAAGCTCCGGCCCGGAGGGACGTACACCCTGAAGGCTGCAGTGACGCCCGCCGACGCCACCAATCAGGAGGTCACCTGGATGAGCTATGACACCTCTGTGGCCACCGTGGACCAGAACGGCAACGTCAAAGCCGTAGGCATCGGCGAGACCCGCATCAGAGTGAAGACCAGAGACGGAGGCTTCAAGGCCAAGTGCAAGATAAAGGTGGCAGTCCCGGTCACGGGGCTCAGTCTGGACAAGACCGCCGTCACGGTGAATGCAGGCTCCTCCGTCACCCTCAAGGCCACGGTGAGCCCCTCCGACGCCACGGACAAGAGAGTCACCTGGATCAGCTATGATCCCTCCATAGCCACCGTGGACAGCTCCGGCACCGTGACGGGAGTAAAGCCCGGCAAGGTGGACGTCAGGGCCAAGTCCAAGGACGGCGACTTCACCGCTAAATGCAAGGTGACTGTGAAATAAACCGCAACGGGCGCTCCGCGGATACCTGTATCCGCGGAGTTTTTTTTGCATAGCGCCGAAAACTGACCCGGAGTCATTGACCTGCGGTCGGTTTTGTGTTATACTAAAGACAGATACCCCGCAGGGAGGCCCATAATGACAGTCAGGCAAACAAGAGCCCTGAAAACGAAAGCCAAGCTCGTCGCCGCGGCGGAAAAGCTCATCAACGAAAAAGGCTTTGATGCGGTGCAGATCATAGATATCACCCGTGAAGCGGGAGTAGGCAAAGGCACCTTCTACACCTATTTCAACAAAAAGGAGGACGTGGTGGGAGAGATAGCCCACTCAAAGTTTGAAGCCGTCCACGACTATTCCTCCGCCGGAAACAAGGATGTCTGCGGGCGCATTACCGCCTTTCTCACCGGCTCCATGGAGCTCATCCGGGATTTCGGTCTCCGCATGGCGCAGCAGTGGGTGAAGGAGGTGGTGGACCCGGACGACCCGGATGGAGTCCGCAAGCTGGAATACGACCGCCGGGTCATAAGGGGCATGCTGGAAAAGGCCGCGGAAAGCGGCGAGCTGAAAAAGAAGACCCCCGCGGAAGAGATCGCCGGGCGGATAACAGCCCATTATTACGGCATCGTCTTCTGCTGGGCTCTGACAGACGGGGAAACGGATCCGGTTGCCGATATCGGGGATTTCTGCCGGGACATGCTCGCCGGATATCTGAAGCAATACCAAAAAAGCAAAAAATGAAGGCTCCCGAAAGGCCTTCTCATATACTTCAGGGAGATAGACAAAATGAAACACACTCTTATGCTCGCAGCGGCGCTCATCGCCGCGGCGATCCTGACAGCCGCCCTTGCCGGCTGCGCGGGCAAGAGCCGGGCGCCTCAGAAGCCCGTCAGCGAGATGACCAAGGATACCAAAGTCCTGGTGGTGTATTTTTCCTGGTCCGGCAACTCGGACAAGCTGGCTCACTGGATAGCGGAAGAGACCGGCGGAGATCTGATCCGGGTCCTGACCAGGGAAGAATACCCCAAGGGCTACGAAGAAACTGCCGAACGGGCAAAAAAAGAACAGGATAAAGGCATCCGCCCGGAGATCACCGTCAAACTGACGCCGGAAGAGCTGAAGAAGTATGACACGGTATTCATCGGCTTCCCCGTCTGGTGGTACGACCTGCCTATGCCTATGTGGACCTTCCTTGAAAACAACGACCTGCAGGGCAAGACCCTTATCCCCTTCTTCTCCCACGAAGGCAGTTCCAACGGCGCAGGCAGTCTGAAGACCATAGAAAAGCTGGCAAAGGGAGCCAAGGTAAAGTCCGGCGACGCTCTGTCGGTGCGTGGCGGAGAAGTGCCCGGCGCCGAAAAGGAGACCCGTGAATGGGTAAAAAAGCTGGGCTACGCCAAATAAAGACGCAAATAAAGTATGAACAAGACAGTATTATCAGTATTATGCGTCCTGATGCTCATCACCGCTTTTCTCACCGGCTGCGAGAGCAGCGGCAGCGCTAAGACAAGGACACAAAAAAGCGGAGCCGCCGTTTCCGGCAAGGAAGCGGGACAGACGGCGTCCGGAGAAAGGAGTGAAAATATGCCCAAAAAACAGACGGCAGGCAGAGACAATCTGGGAGAGCTGGCGCCCAAATTTGCCGAACTCAATGACGACGTGCTTTTCGGCGAGGTCTGGTCCAGGGAGGACGAGCTGTCAGCCAGGGACCGGAGCATGATCACCATTGCGGCCCTTTTTTCGGCAGGTCTTTATCCCCAGCTTAAGGCCCATCTCTCACTGGGCAGGGAGCACGGGATCACCAAAGAGGAAGCGGTGGAGACGGTCACCCAGCTGGCCTTCTACTGCGGCTGGCCCAAGGCCTGGAGCGCCTTCCCCCTGATAGACGAGGTCTGGAAGGACGAAGCAGGCAAAAAGGCAGACGCAGTTCCGGAGCTGTCGGCTTTTCCCACAGGAGAGCCCAACGACGCCTTTAAGCAGTATTTCACCGGCAGGAGCTGGCTGGCTCCTCTGACTTTGGAAGGAGTACCGACCTTCAACGTGACCTTTGAGCCCGGCTGCCGCAACAACTGGCACGTGCACCACGCGGACAAGGGCGGCGGACAGCTCCTTATCTGCATCTGCGGCAAGGGCATGTATCAGGAATGGGGCCGGGAGCCACGGGAGCTCAGGCCCGGCGACGCGTTATATATACCCGCCGGCGTGAAGCACTGGCACGGCGCCGCCAAAGACAGCTGGTTCCAGCATATAGC
>JAFZNQ010000138.1 GCA_017552965.1 Abditibacteriota bacterium
ACGGTGGACTTCAAGAACACCATCATCATCATGACCAGCAACCTGGGCAGCGACATCATCAGAGAGCACGACTACGACAGAGACTTTGAGAAGATCAAGACCCTGCTGACCGAGCTGCTGCTCCGCAGCTTCAAGCCCGAGTTCATCAACCGTATTGACGAGCTGCTCTTCTTCAGGAGCCTGGCCAAGGAGCACATCCGCAGGATATGCGCTCTGCAGCTGCGCTACCTGCAGGAGCGGGTGGCCTCCAGAGGCCTCACTCTGGAATTTGACGATGCCGCCATGGACAAGCTAAGCGACATGGGCTATGACGGCGAGTTCGGCGCCAGGCCTCTCAAGAGGACCATCCAAAGGGAGATACAGGATCCGCTGGCCATGAAGCTGCTGGACGGCGAATTCAGACCCCAGGACAGGATCCGGTGCGGGGTCAGGGAGGACAGCTTCGTATTTGAAAAAGCGTAAGCATCCACCGGGGCGGAAACGCCCCGGCTTTTTTTGCGGGTTTGTGTTCCGGGCCCATATGTGATATAATATCGGTAAGAATACTACAAGGAGAGCAGGATATGCCTTCACAAAACGCTGTATTGCGCACCCGTCTGGGAGAGCTCAGGAGCCTGGTCATCACCGACGCAAGGGATATAGAGGGCTGGGATTGCGAGAACGCCCTGTACAAGGACTTTGGAAAATACGAATATCTCGGGAACAAACGTACCGTCAATATAGGAGACGTATGGGCGAAAGCCGGTCAGACCGCCTTTTTCTCCACCCGGGTCAGGATACCCGACGAGTGGGAGGGGAGCTACGTGGCCTTTGAATTCCTGGCTTCCGGCGAGGGGCTTTTGTCCGTGGACGGCCAGCCCTTCTCGGGCATAGACGACAACCGGGGCTACGTGCGTCTGGCGGAAAAGGCCGAGGCCGGCAGGGAATACCTGCTGGAGATAGAGATCAAGACCGGAGGCTATCACGAATATCTGCCCCGGGATGAGCGTATGCCCTTCGTGCTGCGCTCCAGCCGCATGTACGTCATAGACAAGGAAACGGAGGCGGCGGGCTTTGACTTTCTGGTGCCCTTCGAGGTGGCCTCCGCCCTGGAGGACGAGCTGCTCAAAAACGCCGTCTATGACGTGCTGGCCCGGTGCTTCCATATGGTGGACTTTACCAAAAAGGGCGACAGGGCATATCTCCGGTCCGCCCTGGCCGAGGCCCGCGCCGCTCTGGCAAAGGAGCTGGCGGCCATAGATTTTCACCGGGCCCTGGGCGAGGCTGTTTACACCGGCCATTCCCATATAGACGTGGCCTGGCTGTGGCCTCTCAAGGAATCCATGAGAAAGGTGGGGCGCACCTATTCCACCGTCACCAGCCTCATGGACGAATTTCCGGAATACTATTTCAACTGCTCTCAGGTGCCCCTGTACCTCTATCTGAAGCAGCACTTCCCCTCGGTGTACAAGAAAGTGAAGGCCCGGGTCAAAGAGGGCCGGTTTGAGCCCATAGGCGGCACCTGGGTGGAAAACGACACCAATCTGCTGTCGGGAGAGAGCCTGGTCCGCCAGTGCCTCTACGGCCAGCGGTTCTTTATGAAGGAGTTCGGCAAAAAGGTCCGGGTAGGGTGGCTGCCCGACGTGTTCGGCTACTCCTACAGTCTGCCCCAGATATACAAAAAGGCGGGCATAGACTACTTCATGACCACCAAGCTCACCTGGAACGACACCAACCCCTTCCCCTGGAAGGTGTTCAAGTGGGAGGGCATAGACGGCTCCCGCCTGAAGTGCTTCCTGTCCAATACCTACGTGGACAATCTGGACTTTCCCGGCCATTACAGGACCGTAGTCAAGAACTATCCCGACAAGCTCACCGAGCCGGACTATCTGGCCGTGTACGGCTTCGGGGACGGAGGCGGCGGCCCCACCAGATTCAATCTGGAGAAGATACGCCGTCTGTCCAACGCTCCCGGCTTCCCCCGGGCCCGCACAGGCACCGCGGAGAGCTTTTTTACCGACTCGGTGGAAAAGGCTTCGGACCGGCTCCCCGTCTGGAACGGCGAGCTGTATTTTGAATACCACAGGGGCACCTACACCTCTCAGGCCAACAACAAGAAGAACAACCGCAGGTGCGAGATAGCCCTGAGGAACGCCGAGATACTGTGCTCCATGGCCAAAAAATGCGGCTTCGCCTATCCCAAGAAGGACCTGACCTCCATGTGGGAGACCGTGCTGCTCAATCATTTCCACGACATCATACCCGGCTCCAGCATCCGGGAGGTGTACCGGGAGTCCGGCGAGCAGTATAGCGCCGTGCTGAAAAAGGCTGACAAGCTCACCCGCAAGGCAGCCCGGTTCATAGCCGATTCCATCGGCGTGGGCAAGGACCAGCTGGTGGTGTTCAACCTGCTGAGCCATCTGAGGACCGACGCCATAGAGATCAAGGGAGCCCCCTTCGGGCTGCAGGCCTTTGACAGCGACGGCTCGCCTCTCCCCAGCCAGTACGAGTCCGACACTCTGGTCATAGAGGTGCCCGACGTGCCTCCCATGGGCTTCAAGCTGATCACCCTCAAAAAGGGCAAGCCGGACAAAAAGCACGACTTTTCCTTCCTTTCCGGCCGGCTGAACACCCCCTTCTTTGAGATAGTGTTCAACGAGGACGGCACCATAGGCAGGATCTGGGACGCGGAGGCCGAGAGAGACGTGCTCCGCGAAAACGCCAGAGCCAACCTGCTGCAGGTCTTTGAGGACAAGCCCACCGCCTACGACGCCTGGGAGATAGAGCCCACTTACAAGGAGAGGTCCGACGAGTTCCGGCTGGTGTCCGGACCCAATCTGGTGTTTGCGGGCCCCGTCCGCTGCGTCCTCCGCAGCAAATACGCCTACGGCCAGAGCAGCATCACCCAGGATATGATCCTGTGGACCGACCGGGGCACCATCGACTTCCGGACCTCCGTCAGCTGGCACGAGCGCAACACTCTGCTGAAGACCGCCTTCCCGGTGGACGTGCGCAGCAACAGGGCTTCCTACGAGATAGCCTACGGCACCATCGAGAGGAGCACCAACAGCAACACCACCTGGGAGCAGGCCCAGTTCGAGGTGTCCGGGCACAGGTTCGCCGACCTGTCGGAGACCGGCTTCGGAGTCAGCATCCTCAACGACTGCAAATACGGCTGGGACATCAAGGGCAGCGACATGAGGCTCAGCCTGCTGAGGGCCCCCACCAGCCCGGACCCCGAGGCGGACCAGGGAGAGCACAGCTTTACCTACAGCCTGTTCCCCCACACGGACGACTGTCTCTTTGACACGGTCCTCTACGCCCACGAGCTCAACAACCCCCTGCTGTTTGAGGGAGGAGTGGCTGCCGAAGACGCGCCGGCGACCTACGGCTGCTTTGCCGAGGTGCTGACGGGCAACGCCATCATTGACTGCATCAAGGAGGCGGAGGACGACCCCGGCGCCTATATACTCAGGCTCTACGAGCCCTACGGGGCCAGAGGCGAGGTGAGGGTGGCCTTTGACGACCCCCTGATCTACTGCTGCGAGACGGACCTGCTGGAGGAGACCTGCGGCGGCGCCGAGCTGGACGAGGAGGACTGCCTGTCCTTTGTCATCAGGCCCTATGAGATACGCACCTTCAAGGTGATGTTCCGCCGGGAAGACGGGGAAGAATAGATTTTTTCCCGCGGGCCCTTGATTTATGCGGGCAAATCCTATATAATATCTTTATGACAGCGCTTTCCGGGCGTATTGGCGTATGCCCGGATACACGCGCATAATTTGGAGGAATCAATATGGCTGATCTTAACAAATTGGCTGAAGGGATCATTTCGGGCAGAGTGCCCGTTGTAGTCGAACTTACCAAGGAAGCGCTGGCGGAGGGCATTACCCCCGACCGGATCCTGAACGAAGGTCTGGTAGCCGGCATGAACGTAGTGGGCGAGAAGTTCAAGGCCAACGAATTCTACGTCCCCGAGGTCCTCATAGCGGCCCGGGCCATGCAGAACGCCATGAACATACTGAAGCCCGAATTGCAGAAGGCGGGCGTGGAGAGCAAGGGCACTGTGGCCATAGGCACCGTCAAGGGCGACCTCCACGACATAGGCAAGAATCTGGTGGCCATGATGATGGAAGGCGCCGGCTTTGAGATCATGGATCTGGGCGTGGACGTAAAGCCCGAGCAGTTCGTGGAAGCCGTGCAGAAGGGCGCAAACATCATATGTATGTCCGCGCTGCTGACCACCACCATGCCTTCCATGCTGGAGACCATCGACGCTCTCAAGGAGGCCAACCTCCGGGAGAACGCCAAGGTCATGGTGGGAGGCGCTCCCGTGACCCAGTCCTACTGCGACGAGATAGGAGCCGACAGCTACGCTGCCGACGCCGCCACCGCCGTGGACAAGGCCAAGGAGCTGCTGAACGTAGCTTAATACATCGACTCACAGCCGCCGGCATATATCCCGGCGGCTTTTTTTGATATATTACGGAGAATATACTATGGATATGCTCTGCCGCATCCGGCTCCTGGCGCTGCTGCTGCTGGCCCTTGCTCTGCCCGCCTTTTCTCTGGATATCACCGAGGCGGAAGGGATATACACCGTGACGGCCGCAGGCTACACGGCCCGCCTGTCGGCGCCGAAGCTGCTCTTTTCCCTGCAGACAGAGGGCAGGGAGCTGCTCTCGGAGGGGACGGCTTCCTGGCTCCAGAATACCTGGGCCCCGGTCACCGTCTCCCGGGAGGGGAACAGTCTGGTGTGCGTGAAAAAGGATTTTGGCCGGGCGGTCTATGACTTCGGGGAAGACAGGATCAGAGTGTCCGTCGTCAACGACACCCGGGACACCCTGCGCTACAGCACGGTACTGGCCGACGGCTATGACGCCGTGGTCCTTGCCGGGGGCCTGAAGGCCTATCCCGTCACCGAGGCCCGGGAGAGCCGGGTCCGCTTCAATACGGGCAGGCAGGCTCTGGAATTTTCCGGCGATATGCTGGTCACCGGCCCGGAGGGCAGGGGGCAGCTCATAGAGCTCTTTACCCCGGCGGGCAGGACCGGGACCCTGGAGATAGCCCCTGCCCGGGCCGGCGCCGGCGAAGAGGAGGAGGCGGCCCGCCTGCGGCAGCCCGCCCTGTATTTTGACCGGGATGAGGACATCAGCCTGTATTCTCCCCGGGAGTGGCAGGTGTTTCAGCGCCGCACCCGGGCCCGGGGTGAGATAGTCATTTCCGGACGGGTCCGGGTCCCCTGCGACCGGCTGGAATACTCCCTCACCGGCACCAATTTTGCCGGCCACAGGCTGTCCGGGAAGCCGGAGCCCATCCCCCTGGCTCCCGACGGCAGCTTCAGCCTGAAGGCCGAGACGGCCTCCGGGGGCTGGTACCGCCTGTCCCTCACGGCCCGCAAGGGCGGCGCCGTCACGGGACGGAAGGAGATCGAAAGGACGGGAGTAGGGGAGATCATAGTGTCCTCCGGCCAGTCCAACTCCACCAACCGGGCCGCCGTGCGGATGCATTCCCGGCTGCAGATGGCTGCCGCCACCGACGGCACGGAGTGGCGGCTCTGCGACGACCCCATGCCCGGCCAGCACGACAGCTTTGACGGCCATCAGGGAGGTAGCCTGTATCCTCCTCTCGGAGACTATCTCTACGAAGCCCTGCGCGTGCCCATAGCCTTTGCTTCCACGGGTCACGGGGGCATGGAGGCCAAATACTGGCTCCCCGGCAGTGAGCTGTATTCCTGGATGACGGACAGGCTCCGCCAGCTGGGGAAGGGGGGCTTCCGCTGCGTCATCTGGCACCAGGGCGAGTCGGAGCAGTTCGCGGACACCACCGCCGACGAATACTACGACACCATGGCCCTCATCATCCGGGCTTCCGTGTGCGACGCGGGCTGGCAGTTCCCCTGGTTCGTGGCCAAGGCCTCCCTCATGTCTGCGGACACGGGCATGTACGAGCCCGTGCGGCAGGCCCAGCAGCGGCTGTGGGACACGGGAGTGGCTCTGGCGGGGCCGGACACGGACACCCTGGTGGGGGACTACAGAGAATACGACGGCAAGGGAGCCCACTTCACTCCCTCGGGTCTGGAAGCCCACGCCAGGCTCTGGTCCTATATCCTGGCGGATCACATCCGCCGGCAGCCCTAAAATACGATAAATTGGTCTGTGATTATTGCTTTTTGTTTTTGAAAACTGATATAATTTAATTGGTATGTCATAAGTACCGATTCAGCATATATATAATCCAAACAAGGAGTTTGTTTATGAGTTGTGCATGTGCATTAGACGACCCTGATGGGATCAAAGCGTTTGTGGGCTCCCTTGTCGCCGAACACGGCAAGGACAGACACCATCTGATCCCCATCCTGCAGGCTATACAGAGTCTGTATAACTACCTGCCCAAAGAGCTGCTGCTGGAAGTTTCCGCCCAGACAGGCATCCCTCTCTCCAACATCTACGGCGTTGCCACCTTTTACGCCTTCTTCTCCCTGGACCCCAAGGGAAAGAACATGATCAAGGTCTGCAACGGCACCGCCTGCCACGTCCGGAACAACAAGCCCATCATCGAAGCTGCTCTGAAGGTCTGCAACATCCCCGAAGGCGGCATCACCTCCGAGGACAGACTCTTTTCTGTCGAAAAGGTCAATTGTCTCGGCGCCTGCGGACTCGCTCCCGCAGTGGTAGTCAACGGCAAGGTGTACGGGCACGTCACTCCCGACAAGATCACTGCTTTGATAAACGAACTTAAAGCCAAGGAGGAAGCATAATGGCCGACCCCAAGATTAACATCGTAGCCGATCTCGAAAGCCTGCGGGACAAGGTTTCGGCAGCGCGCAATGCGGAAAAGATCCGCATATCCCTGTGTATGGGCAACGGCTGTCTGGCCGCCGGCGCCGGCGAAGTATATACCGCCCTCAAGGATTCTCTTGCCAAGCACGGTATCGCCACCAAGTCCGACCTGTTTGACGAAGGCGTCAAGGACAACATCAACTACACCCATACCGGCTGCCAGGGCATGTGCCAGCACGGCCCCCTGCTTCAGATAGACCCCGACAACGACTCGGACAAGGGCATCACCTACATGAAGGTCACCGTGGACGACGTCGATGAGATAGTAGAAAAGACCGTCATGAAGGGCGAGGTGATAGACAGACTGCTCCACACCGACGCCAACGGCAAGAGCTACAAGAATTACAAGGACATCCCCTTCTATCAGCTCCAGACCTTTGTCACCATGAAGGACTGCGGCCGCATCAATCCCCACGATATACGCGAATATATAGGCATCGGCGGCTATCTGGGTCTGGCCAACGCTCTCCGCTCCACTCCCGCCGACGTGATCAAGACCATGACCGACTCCGGCCTCAAGGGCCGCGGCGGCGGCGGCTTCCCCACCGGCGTGAAGTGGAACTTCTGCGCCAAGGAGACGGAGCCCAAGAAATACGTGGTCTGCAACGGTGACGAGGGCGACCCCGGCGCCTTTATGGACGACGCCATTATGGAAGGCAGCCCCCACTCCATCCTGGAGGGTATGATCATAGCCGGCTTCGCCATAGGAGCCGACGAAGGCTGGATCTACGTGAGAGCCGAGTATCCCCACGCCGTCAAGAGCCTGGGCATCGCCATCGAAGAAGCCAGAAAGTACGGGCTCCTGGGCGACAACATCCTGGGCAGCGGCATGAAGTTTGACATACACATCAAGGAAGGCGCCGGCGCTTTCGTCTGCGGCGAAGAGACCGCTCTGCTGGCCTCCATCGAGGGCAAGCGCGGTATGCCTCGCCCCAAGCCTCCTTTCCCTGCCCATTCCGGTCTGTTTGGCAAGCCCACCATCATCAACAACGTGGAGACTTTTGCCAACGTGCCCAAGATCATGCTGCTGGGCGCCGATGAATTCAAGAAGAACGGCGTCGAGGGCTCCTACGGCACCAAGACCTTCTCCATCACCGGCGACATCGTGAACTCCGGTCTGATCGAAGTGCCCATGGGCACCAAGATGAGCGACATAGTGTACAAGATCGGCGGCGGCGTCCTCAACAACGCCAAGCTGAAGGCCGTCCAGGTGGGCGGACCCTCCGGCGGCTGCGTGCCTGCCGACAAGGCCGACGTGTCCATGGACTATGATTCCGTCAAGGCTGTGGGCGCCATCGTGGGCTCCGGCGGTCTGGTAGTCATGTCCGAGACAGCCTGTATGGTGGACGTAGCCAAGTACTTCATGACCTTCACTCAGTCCGAATCCTGCGGCAAGTGTACCATGTGCCGCGAGGGGACCAAGAGAATGCTGGAGATCCTCACCAAGATCTGCGACGGCAAGGGTGAGGACGGAGATATCGAGACTCTCGAAGAGCTGGCCAAGGCCGTATCCGACGGTTCGCTGTGCGCTCTGGGCAAGACTGCCCCCAACCCCGTACTCTCTACTCTGAGATATTTCAGAAACGAATACGAAGCGCATATCTATGACAAGAAATGTCCCGCCGGCAAGTGCACCGCCTTCAAGACTTATCACATCATACCCGACAAGTGCAAGGGCTGCTCCCTCTGCTCCAAGAAGTGCCCCGTGGGCGCTATCAGCGGCGAGCTGAAAAAGCCCTTCGTCATCGACAGCGAAAAGTGCATCAAGTGCGGCGTATGCGCGGCCACCTGCAAGTTCGGCGCTATTGAGTTCTGACGAGGAGAATACTTATGAGTGGAACAATTACTATCAACAATCAGCCGGTAGCTTTTGACAAAGAAAAAAGCCTTCTGGAAGTCATAACCAACGCAGGTATCGACCTGCATACTCTCTGCTACAACAAGCAGCTGGCCCCCTTCGGCGCCTGCCGCATGTGCATAGTGGAAAACGAAAAGGGCATGCTGATGACTGCCTGCACCACCGCCCCGGCGGACGGCATGATCATCAAGACCCACACCCCCAGAGTGAACCGCATCCGCAAGATGGCTCTGGAGCTGATACTGGGCAACCATCCCTCCGAATGCCAGACCTGCGACAAGTCGGGTCACTGCCGGCTGCAGGATGCCGCCAACGCCTACGGCGTGGACAAGATCCGCTTCAAGAAGCCCGAAAAGGATCCCAAGGTGGACAACTTCGGTCCTTCCCTGATCCGTGACAACAACAAGTGCGTGCTCTGCGGCAACTGCGTCCGGGTGTGCGAGGAGATCCAGGGCGTCAAGGCCATCAGCTTTGCCGGCCGCGGCTCCAACTCCAAGATCGCCTGCGCCTTTGACGCGCCTCTTGCAGAGTCCACCTGTATCAACTGCGGTCAGTGTCTGGCCGTGTGCCCCACCGGCGCCATCACTCCTCTGGATCAGACTGCTCTGGTGAAGGAAGCCATCGCCGACGAGAACAAGATCGTGGTGTTCCAGTTCGCTCCTTCCGTCCGGGCCGCCCTCACCGAAGAGTACGGCATCGACACTGCTCCCAAGGCCATGGCCAAGGCTGCCACCGCCCTGAAGATGATGGGCGTGGACTACGTGTTCGATACCAACTGGTCCGCCGACCTCACCATCTGGGAAGAGGCCACCGAGTTCCTGGGCCGCGTGAAGAAGGGCGAGAGACTGCCTCTCTTCACCAGCTGCTGCCCCGCCTGGATCAAGTACTGCGAGGAGTTCTATCCCGAGTTCCTTCAGAACCTGTCCACCTGCAAGAGCCCTCAGGGCATGCTCAGCGCCTACGTGAAGAAGTATCTGGCCGAGGATCTGGATCTGGATATGACCGGCAAGCAGTTCTACGTGGTCAGCGTGATGCCCTGTACTGCCAAGAAGTATGAGGCCTCCAGAAAGCAGCTGGTCACCAAGGACGGCGAGCGGGAGACCGACGTGGTCCTCACCAGCCAGGAAGTCATCAAGCTCTTCAGAGAGTACGGCTTCAATCTGGCCGATATGGCCGAGACCCAGCTGGACAATCCTCTCAGCCAGTACACCGGCGGCGGCGTGATATTCGGCGTGTCCGGCGGCGTGGCCGAAGCCGTGGTCCGCTTTGTCATGAATGACGGCGGCGTGGTCGAGGCCTGCAGAGGCACTCAGGAGCTGAAGGAGATCGATCTGGACTACAAGGGTATCACCGTGAAGGTAGCCATCGTCAACGGCATGGACAACGCGGGCAAGCTCATCGAGTCCATCAAGTCCGGTGAGAAGGAATACACCATCATCGAAGTCATGTGTTGCCGCGGCGGCTGCATCGGCGGCGGCGGACAGCCCGTGCCCAACGAGATGGCTCAGAGAGAGCTGAGAAAGGACACCATCTACAACGCAGACGTCCTGGCTGCTCTCAAGAACCCTGCCGACAACCCCGACGTGAAGGCCATCTACGAGCGCCATCTGGGAGAGCCCAATTCCCATGCCGCTCACGAGATACTCCACACCAGCTACGAAGCGAGAAACAAGGTCACCGGCCGGTGGCCCGAGGAAGAATAACGTTCGAACGCGGGGCCCTTTGCGGGTCCCGTGCTCTTTTTTTTACGGTCCCCCTCTTTTGTCCGAAGGTTTTGACGCTCCCGGAGCGTCTTAGTTATGATACGAATTTTACTATGGAGAATATTATGAAGAAAATATGCCTATCATGTTTTCTGTTTTTGCTGTGCCTGGCCTCCTGCCTGGCTCAGGAAAACGCGCCGGCGGGTCCTTTTTCCCTGGACGAGTGCATCGCCATGGCCTGCGTGGTCAATCCGGACCTGGCCATAGCCCGCAACAATCTGGAGTCCTCCGGGACCAACGTGACCCGGGCGCTCAGCCAGTATTTTCCACAGCTCTCCCTGTCCAACGACACCTTTGAGATAGCCGAGAAGAAGCACAGGACCATGGACAAGGGCACCACCCTGTCCGCCTCTCTGAAGCTCTTTGACATGGGCCTCAGGGAGCTGAACCTCAGCGCCGCCAGGTCCTCCAGGGAGCAGCAGCAGCAAAACTACTACCGCACCCTGCAGACAGTGGTCTTCAACGTGAGCCGGGCCTACTACAATCTGCTGAAGAACCGTGAGCTCCTGGAGGTATCCCGGAGCGCCGTGGAGTATTATGAGCAGCTGGAAAAGGAGACCGAGGCTCAGATAGAGCAGGGGGTCGCCGCGCCGGTGGACATCCTGTCCATCCAGTCCCAGCTGGCCAACTCCCGGGTGTCTCTGCTCACCGGTCAGAGCAACGCGAAGGAAGCCCTGAACGATCTGCAGAACACCATAGGCCTCCCCATCACCGAAGGCTTTGACGTCAAGGGCGGCGCCCCGGAGGACGACCGGGAGCTGGAGTCTCTCGAAGAGTATATCCGGCTGGCCCTTGACCACCGGTCCGACCTGACCGCTCAGGACCACGCCGTCAATGCTGCCGAGACGGACAAGAAGATCGCCCAGAGGGAATATCTGCCCAAGCTGGACGTGACCGGCTCCTACAACCGGTATTTTGACCGGGACCGGCTCTACACGAGTGACGCCCGGATCATGGGGACCATCAGCCTCAACATATTTGACGGCTTTTCCCGGGAAGCCACGGTGAAGGCCAGAAAGCTGTCCCTGGACAACGCCAGGATCACCAGGGAGGACCTGGTCAACGACATCACTCATGCCGTCACCTCCCTCTACAGCGACATACTCATAGCCAGGGACCAGATCGAGGCCAGCAAGGCAGGTCTGGAGGCAGCCCGCAAGAACAGAGAGGTCCAGACCGAAAAGTATTCCGCCGACATGGCTACCAATCTGGACATCCTCAACGCTCAGATGCAGCTGGACACCGCTCTCTCCAACAGCATCAACTCCAAATACAACTACAAGATAGATCTCATAGAGATGGACTATCAGACAGGCACGATAGGCATTATAGGAGCCGAGCAGAATGAAAAAGAAGAATAGAAAGCCTCTCATCATACGTATAGTGATCGCAGTCCTCGTCATAGGGCTCTTGACAGGTTTTTGGGTGTATAAAAACAAGAAGAAGTCCCAGCCCGTCCCCGTTTACGGCAAGGTGACGAGGCAGACCATCGTCAACAGCGTGTCCTGCGACGGCGTCATCACTCCCGTGACCACGGTGGAGATCAAGTCCAACGTGGGCGGTACCATAGTCAAGCTCCACGCCGACGAGGGCGACTACGTGCGGCAGGGCCAGCTGCTGGCCGAGATAGACCCGGTGGACGTGCTCACGGCTCTGGAAAAGGAAAAGAATTCCCTCACCAGCGCCAAGGCCAGGCTCTCCTCTGCCGAAAACAATCTGGCCATCTCCGAGAAGAGCGTCTATGCCGATCTGGAGTCCGCCAGGGAAAACGTCAGGAGCGCCGAGGCCCGTCTGGCCCAGGCCAAAAAGGAAGCCCAGCTGCAGCCCGCTCTCAGCAAAAACGAGATAGATACGGCCCGGGCCAATCTGGACACGGCCAAGTCGGACCTGGAGCAGCTGAAGACCTCCTCCTCCGCCACCAGAAAGGCGTCGGCCAAGAGCAGCTACGAGAGCGCCAAGGCCTCCTTTGACCAGGCGGCGAACAAATACGAGAGGAACAAGGGCCTGCTGGAAAAGGGCTACATCTCCAGGCAGGACTTTGACACCATCGAGCAGGCCTATCTGTCCGCCAAGGCTTCCTGCGAAAACGCCAGGGTAGCCTACGATGAGATCAACAACCAGCTCTCCGAAGACATCCGGGTCGCCGAGAACCGGGTCACCCAGGCTCAGAAGTCCTATGACACGGCTGTCAAAAACAAGGCCCAGGTAGAGATCAAGAACCAGGCTGTCATTTCCGCCGAGGCTTCTCTCAATCAGGCCAGGGCTTCTCTGGTCACCGCCCAGGCCAATCTGAAGAATATAGATTCCCGCCGTTCGGACGTGACCGACGCCAGGGCCAGCGTGTCTTCCGCCGAGTCTTCGGTGTATAACGCCGAGACCAACTACAACTACACGAAGATCACCGCCCCCCGCTCCGGCATCATCACCAAGAAGTGGACGGAAGAGGGCTCCATCATCATGGCCGGTAAAGCCTCCACCGCGGGCTCCAGCTCCGGCGTAGTCATCTTTGAGATAGCCGACACCACCAAGATGATGGTCTCCGTGGACGTGGACGAGACGGACATCAGCCAGATCACCATGGGCATGTACGTGGATATAGCCGTGGACGCCTTCCCCGACGAAAAGTTTTCCGGCACTGTGTCGCGCATAGCGGCTTCCGCCGAGACCAATTCCGGCGTCACCACGGTCCCCGTGGAGGTCACCATCAACGAAGCCAATACCAAGATAAAGCCGGAGATGAACGCCTCCTGCGAATTCATAGTGCAGAAGAGCGAGAACGTGCTGGCTCTCCCCGAGGACTACATCCAGACCAACTTTGACGGCACCACCGCCGTGATGGTCATGGAGGGCAAAAAGCCCGTGCAGAAGAAGGTGGAGCTGGGTATCTTCGGCGACGACATGGTAGAGATCAAGTCGGGCGTCACGGAAGGCGAGCAGGTAGTGATGCCCAAGAGCCTCGAGGTGCAGAAAACGCCCAGGAGAGGCATGGGAGGACCTCCTATGTAGAGGCGAACAGCCGATACGGGGATAAAAATATGATCAAGGTCAAAGATATACAAAAAACCTATTATACCGGCGGGGAGCCCCTCCACGTGCTGAAGCACATCACCATGGAGATAGGCGCGGGAGAGTTCGTGGCCATCATGGGCCCCTCCGGCTCCGGCAAGTCCACCTTTATGAACATTCTGGGCTGCCTGGACAGGCCCACCTCCGGCCTGTACGAGCTGGACGGCGTCAACGTGGAGAACATGACCGACGACGAGCTGGCGGAGGTCCGCAGCGCCAAGATAGGCTTCGTGTTCCAGAGCTACAACCTCATAGCCAAGATGACGGCGGTGGAGCAGGTGATGGTGCCCATGCAGTACAAGTCCGGCAGCCGGCCCGACGAGGAAAAGGCCATCGAGAGCCTGAAAAGAGTGGGGCTGGGGGAAAGGCTGTATCACAAGCCTTCCGAAATGTCCGGCGGCCAGCAGCAGCGGGTCGCCATAGCCCGCAGCATCATCAACTCTCCCGTGGTGCTCTTTGCCGACGAGCCTACGGGCAATCTGGACACCCGCACCACCGAGGAGATCCTGGCCTTTTTCCAGGAGCTCCACAAGGAAGGCAAGACCATACTGATAGTCACCCACGAAGACGACGTGGCCAAGCACACAGACCGCATCATCCGCTTCAAGGACGGCAGGCTGGTGAGCGACGAAAAGGTGACGGACCAGATAAGCGCCGTCGATGTGCTGAAGGATCTGCCCGTGGAGGAAGAGGACTGACAATATGAATATAGGCGACAGCTTCAAGACCGCTTTTGCCAGCATCAGAAACAACAAGATGCGGTCTTTTCTCACCATGCTGGGCGTCATTATAGGCGTGGGCTCGGTGATCAGCATGATGAGCATCTCCAACAGCTCCAAGCAGGCCACCCTGAACCGCATCCAGTCCATGGGTTCCAACAAGATCACCCTCCGGGCCGGCGTTATGGGTATGAGGGGCGGCGGCGCCAATTCCGTGGCCCTGAAGCGGGAGGACGCCGAGCGTCTGAAGCACAAGTGCCCGGGCATAGACAAGATCACCTGCGAGGTCAGCGAGTCCGCCCAGATCAAGTATCTCAACAACAACGCCAGCGTCAATATCAACGGCGTGGACCCGGATTACGCCGAGATCAACTCCTACACCGTGACCCACGGCAGGTTTATCTCGGACAGAGACGTGAGCTCCTCGGCGAGAGTGTGCGTCATAGGCACCACCACCAACAAGAACATCTTCAACGGAGCCAACCCCATAGGCAAGGAGCTGACCATCAAGGGCACCAAGTTTACGGTGGTGGGCCTGCTGAAGGAAAAGGGCGGCGGCGGCTTTTTTGACCCGGACGATATAGTCATGGTGCCCATCACCACGGCCATGAAAAGGCTCTTCGGCGTGGATACGGTGAGAAGCATCACCATGCAGGCCAAAAACCAGGCCGCCATCAACGGCATCATAGATGACGCCACCAAGGTCATGCGCAAGCGCCACAAGCTCAGGGAGGGAGAGGACAACGACTTCTCCATCCAGAACCAGGCGGATTTTCTGGAGATGGTCAACGAGACCAACAAGACCTTTTCCATACTGCTGTTGTGCATAGCCTCCATCTCCCTGGTGGTAGGCGGCATAGGCATCATGAACATCATGCTGGTGTCCGTCACGGAGCGCACCAGAGAGATAGGCATACGCAAGGCTCTGGGAGCCAAGCAGTCGGACATCCGCAACCAGTTTCTCATCGAGTCCATCACCCTGTCCGTCAGCGGAGGACTCCTGGGGGTCCTGCTGGGAGTGGCCTTTTCCTTCATCTTCGTCACCAAGATGAACGAGGGCGGGGGACCGGGTATATCCGTCCAGTCCATACTGCTGAGCTTCGTGTTTGCCGCGGTGGTGGGCATCTTCTTCGGGTGGTATCCCGCCCGGCAGGCCTCGCGCCTGGATCCCATCGTGGCCCTCAGATACGAATAAGACCCCGCTATTCCGGAGAGACGCCCCGTCTCTCCGGAATATCCGAAAAATCTTCTCCTGCCCCCTTGACACCCCTTCCCGCGTTTTGGTATAATAATAAAGGTCAGTGTCTGGCTGTACTTTTGTTTGTATTAAAAAGCTACAGAGTATTCTTGTAAGGCAAGAAGAAGCGTTTGACACCCGATATTGCTTTTAGTGATATTTTGTCAAGTCAGCTTTCGTGTGCCACGAAGGCTTTTTTTATGGCTTAGATGATCTGACACACTATTATTTTTCAAGGAGACAGCTTATGCCAACCATAAGCCAGTTAGTTCGCAAAGGAAGAACTCCTATCAAGAAGAAGACCAAGGCTCCTGCGCTGAAGGGCAATCCTCAGAAGCGCGGCGTCTGCCTGGTAGTCCGTACCGAGACCCCCAAGAAGCCCAATTCCGCTCTGCGGAAAGTGGCCAGGGTCAGACTCACCAACGGTACCGAGGTCACCACTTACATCCCCGGTATCGGCCACAACCTGCAGGAGCACTCCGTGGTCCTGATCAGAGGCGGCAGAGTCAAGGACCTCCCGGGCGTCCGCTATCACGTGGTCCGGGGCACTCTGGACACAGCGGGCACCTCGGACAGGATGCAGTCCCGTTCCAAGTACGGTACCAAGAAGCCTAAGTAATCGAAAGGAGTAAGAAAATGCCAAGAAAAGGACCAGCAAAGAAAAGAGAGATAATGCCTGATCCGGTGTACGGAGATCAGCTCTTGAGCCGCCTCATCAACAGAGTCATGCTGGACGGCAAGAAGAGCGTGGCCGAGAAGATAGTGTACGGCGCGCTGAAGATCGCCGAAGAAAAGACAGGCAAGTCCGGTCTGGAGATATTCAACGCGGCTATGGACAATGTGAAGCCCGCCGTTGAGGTCCGCCCCCGCAGAGTCGGCGGCGCCACCTACCAGGTCCCCGGCGAAGTCCGCCCCGAGCGGCAGATATCCCTGGCTCTCAGATGGATCGTGGGCAATTCCAGAAAGAAGGGCGGCTTCCGCACCATGACCGAAAAGCTCGCCAGCGAGCTGATGGATGCAGCCAACAACACCGGAGCCTCGGTGAAGAAGAGAGAAGACACCTACAAGATGGCCGAAGCCAACAAGGCCTTCGCCCACTACAGGTGGTAAGTATATATTTATTTGTTTTGACAGCGCGGCTGTCAAGCTGACAGGAGCAGTTTTTTGACCGGCAGAGAATACCCTTTGGAGAGAACACGGAATATAGGCATCGCGGCTCACATAGACGCAGGCAAGACCACCACGTCCGAGCGCATCCTGTATTATTGCGGCCGTATCCGCAACACCGTGGAAGTCCACGAGGGAGGCGCCACCATGGACTTTATGGAGCAGGAGCAGGAGAGGGGCATCACCATCACCTCCGCTTCCACCACAGTCTTCTGGAAGGACCACCGCATCAATCTCATCGATACTCCCGGGCACGTGGATTTTACCGTAGAGGTGGAGCGGAGCCTCAGAGTCCTGGACGGAGTTGTGGCAGTATTCTGCGCCGTGGGCGGCGTGCAGCCCCAGTCGGAAACTGTGTGGAGACAGGCCAACAAATACAAGGTCCCCAAGATCGCCTTTGTCAACAAGATGGACCGGGTGGGCGCGGACTTTTTCGGCGTAGTCTCCAAGATCAGGGAGCGTCTCGGCGCCAACGCCGTGGCCATGCAGATACCCATGGGCTCCGAAGAGAGCTTCATAGGCGTCATCGACCTGGCGGCCATGAAGGCCGTCATATATGAAGAAGGCGCCACCGACGGCAAGGAGTTCCGGGTGACGGAGGTGCCGGCGGAGTACCTGGCTCAGGCCGAGGAATACAGGCAGGAGCTGGTGGAAAAGGCTGCCGAGTGCGACGAAGACCTGATGGAAAAGTTTGTCATGGAGGAGCCCGTCAGCGCCGACGACATCAAAAAAGCGGTGCGCAAGGGGACCATCAGCCTGGAGCTGGTGCCCGTGTTCTGCGGCTCCGCCTTCCGCAACAAGGGCGTGCAGCCCCTGCTGGACGGCGTGGTGGACTATCTGCCCTCGCCTCTGGACGTGGAGGCCATCAGGGCCACCGACGTCAAGACCGGCGAAGAGGTGGAGCTGGAGGTGTCCGACGACGCCCCCTTTGCCGCCCTGGCCTTCAAGATCATGACGGACCCCTACGTGGGCAAGCTCACCTTTTTCCGGGTGTATTCCGGAGTGCTGGAGAAGGGCGTCGCCGTCTATAATGCGAACCGCCGGAAGAAGCAGCGCATCAACCGCATGGTGCGTATGCACGCCAACCACAGAGAAGAAGTGGAGCGGGTGTATGCCGGCGAGATAGCCGCTGCGGTGGGCCTGGAGGACACCACCACCGGAGAGACCCTGTGCCAGGAAGGACATCTGGTGCTGCTGGAAAACATAGATTTTCCCGAGCCGGTCATCTCCATCGCCATCGAGCCCAGGACCAAGGCCGATCAGGACAAAATGGGCCTGGCGCTCTCGAAGCTGGCTGCGGAGGACCCTTCCTTCAAGACCTTCACGGATCAGGAGTCGGGCCAGACCATCATAGCCGGCATGGGCGAGCTGCACCTGGAAGTCATCATGGACCGCCTGTTCAGGGAGTTCAAGGTGGAGGCCAACAGCGGCAAGCCTCAGGTGTCCTACAGAGAGACCATCACCAAGGCCTCCCGGTCGGACTACAAATATGCCAAGCAGACCGGCGGCAAGGGCCAGTACGGCCACGTCATACTGGAGATAGAGCCTCTGGAGCCCGGACAGGGCTTCGAGTTCGTTGACAAGGTGACGGGCGGCGACATACCCAGGGAATACATGGGGGCCGTGGAAGCCGGTATCAGAAGCGCCCTGGAGCAGGGCACAGTGGCAGGCTACCCGCTGGTGGACGTACGGGCCACCGTCACAGGCGGCTCATATCACGAAGTGGACTCCTCGGAGGCGGCCTTCAAGATAGCCGCGTCCATGGCTATGAGGGAAGCCGTGAGAAAAGCCTCTCCCATAGTGCTGGAGCCCATCATGCTGGTGGAGATCGACACTCCCGACGACTATCTGGGAGACATCATCGGCGACATGAACAGCCGCCGGGGCAAGATCATCAGCATGGAAGCCGTTCAGGGCAAGGCATCCCAGCTGCGGGCCGAAGCGCCTCTGGCAGCCATGTTCGGCTACGCCACCACCCTGAGGGGCATGAGCCAGGGCAGGGCCACCTTTACCATGGAGCCCAGCCATTACAGCCAGGTCCCCCCGGAGGTGTCCCGGCAGCTCTTCGGAGCATAACACAGTATACAAACAGATACATGGAATGTGAGTCGATTATTCCCGCTGTGTCTTTGTAAAGGGTCGGACTGAGACCCGGGCCTTCGGGCCCTAAGGCAGCCTTTGTCTCACGCAAAGAATGCCACAGCCAATTTTATGCCTATAGTTTTATGGAGGAAAAAATGGCTAAAGAAAAATTTGAGAGAACGAAGCCCCATATCAACATCGGTACCATCGGTCACGTTGACCATGGCAAGACCACACTGACCGCTGCCATGACCGCAGTGCTGTCCACCAAGGGCTGGGCCAAGTATCAGCCTTATGACAAGATCGACTCCGCTCCCGAAGAAAGAGAGCGCGGCGTGACCATCAACATCTATCATGCCGAATACGAGACTGCCAACCGGCACTACGCTCACGTTGACTGCCCGGGCCACGCCGACTACATCAAGAACATGATCACCGGCGCGGCGCAGATGGACGGCGCGATCCTGGTTGTGTCCGCCCCCGACGGCCCGATGCCCCAGACCCGCGAGCACATCCTGCTGGCCCGCCAGGTCGGCGTTCCCTACATCGTTGTGTTCATGAACAAGACGGACATGATGGACGACGAAGAGCTGCTGGAGCTGGTCGAGATGGAAATCCGCGAACTGCTGAGCAGCTATGACTTCCCGGGCGACGACATCCCGATCATCAAGGGATCCGCTCTGAAGACCCTGGAGTACCTGCAGAACGGCGGCACCGACGTGGACAACGCTCCCGAGTGCAAATGCATCTGGGAACTGATGGACGCGGTCGACAGCTATATTCCGGAACCGGAACGCGCGACCGACCAGCCCTTCCTGATGCCCGTTGAAGACGTGTTCTCCATTTCCGGCCGCGGCACCGTGGCCACCGGCCGTGTCGAGCGCGGCACCGTGAAGGTGTCCGATGCCGTAGACATCGTCGGCCTGATGGACGAACCCCGCCACACGGTTGTTACCGGTGTTGAAATGTTCCACAAGCTGCTGGACCAGGCGGAAGCCGGTGACAACATCGGCGCGCTGCTGCGTGGTATCCAGAGGAACGAAGTCGAGCGCGGCCAGGTTCTGGCGAAGCCCGGCAGCAT